>JBFKDW010000012.1:0-48027 GCA_041619515.1 Acidimicrobiia bacterium | reverse complement strand
GCCAGCACATAGCTGCGGATCTGGTGGCCCCAGGCAGCCTCGTTCTGTTCACCGCGGATCTCCTCGAGACGGTCGGCATGCTGCTGGCGGGCAAGCTCGGCGAGCCTCGAGTTGAGCAGCTCCATGGCCCGGGCTCGATTCTGGAGCTGGGAGCGCTCCGCCTGGCAGGTTACGACGATATTGGTCGGAAGATGGGTGATGCGCACTGCCGAATCGGTCGTGTTGACGTGCTGGCCGCCTGCACCCTGGGCTCGCATGACGTCGATCCGGAGATCGTCGGGGCTGATCTCGAAGGGCGCCTCTTCCACCTCGGGAATGACATCGACTGCGGCGAACGAGGTATGCCGGCGGTTGGCGGCATCGAAGGGGCTCATCCGTACCATCCGATGCACCCCGCGCTCGCCCTCCATGTTTCCGTATGCGAAATCACCCCGTACGGTGAATGAGGCTGACTTGATGCCGGCCTCCTCCCCTTCCTGGATGTCGTCGACTTCGACATCGAAACCGGCGGTGTCGAGATAGCGGGTATACATCCTCAGGAGCATCTCGGCCCAATCCTGCGCGTCGACACCGCCGGCACCGGCATGGACCGAAACGATGGCTGCATTGTCGTCGTACTCTCCGAAGAAGAGGCTCGTCCGCTCGAGGTTGGCCAGCTCGACCTCCACGCTGTCGAGCTCGGCCGCCGCCTCCTTCACGGCCGAGTCGTCTTCCTCGGCTTCCCCGAGGTCGAGCAGGGTCTCAGCATCGTCGAGGGCGGAGGCGATGGCGTCGACCTGCGCAATGGTTTGCTCGTAGCGGGCGAGCCGCCGCGTCACCTTGCGGGCTTCGTCCTGGTCGTTCCACAGGCCGGGGGCCGAGGCCTTCTCTCTCAGCTTCTCGAGGTCAACGATCTTCTGATCGACGTCAAAGGAACCTCCTGGCGTCATCGAGACGGGAGCGGAGATCTTTGAGCAGTGAACGCAGGTCGGACATGCCGACAGGATACCGGTGCATGGGGATGAGCCGAGCCATGGCGTGCACCCGGTGGGCGCGCCGGAAGCAGGGATTGGGGCCTCAGCAGCCGCGGTCCCCGGTGAGCCCGTTCAGGCCACGGCGCCGTGGCATCGCTTGTATTTCTTGCCCGAGCCACACGGACAGGCTTCGTTGCGACCGATCTTGCCCGAGGCGTCCGCCTGCGGCTTCTTGGTCCCGGAGAGATTGGTCGTCACCGCAGTGGGTCCGGAGCGAGGGGCGGCGGGCGCCGTCTCTTGAACCACCTGGACGTGGCTCAGATATCGGATGGTGTCGTGCTTGACCGACGCCACCAGCTCGGAGAACATGTCAAAGCCCTCCCGCTGATACTCGACCAGCGGATCCTTTTGTCCCATCGCCCGCAGTCCGATGCCGGCGCGCAGGTAGTCCATCTCGGCCAGGTGCTCACGCCACTTGTTGTCGATCACCGAGAGGACGACCCGCTGTTCCAGGTTCCGGAGGTTCTCGACGCCGATCTCCTCTTCGCGCCCGGCGTAGAAGGCCCGGCCATCCTCTTGCAGGCGTCCGACGAGATCGTTGATGTCGGTGCCGGACTCGGACGCGAAGTCTTCAGCCGAGAACTCGTGGGGATAGATCTGTGTCAACTGTGTCAGCAGCTCGTCCCAGTCCCACCGTGCCGGCGGCTCGGAAGGGTCGATGGTGTTGCCGACGACGTCCTCCATGACCTCGTCGAGCCACTCGGCCACCAGCTCATCGGCTTTGCCGTCGCGGAGAATCCCCGACCGCCACTTGTATACGACTTCCCGCTGGCGGTTCATGACCTCGTCGTACTTCAGCACGTTCTTGCGAATCTCGAAGTTCTGAGCTTCGACCTGAGTTTGGGCCCGTTCGATGGACTTGCTCACCATCTTGGCCTCGATAGGCACGTCCTCAGGCATCTTGAGCCGATTCATGATCGCTGTGACCCGGTCGCTGGCGAAACGCCGCATGAGATCGTCCTCGAGGGAGAGGTAGAACCGCGACTCGCCCGGATCACCCTGGCGGCCCGAGCGGCCCCGCAGCTGGTTGTCGATCCGGCGGGACTCGTGGCGCTCGGTCGCCAGCACATAGAGCCCTCCAAGCTCCACGACCTTCACGTGCTCGGCCGCGCACTCTTCCTCGAACTTCTCGAGATGCTCGTTGAACGTCGCTTCGTATTCGGGGGTGCCCGGCTCCAGCTCGGGCGACCGGCTCATCGCCCGCTGCGCCAACTCCTCGGGGTTGCCGCCGAGCCGGATGTCGACACCTCGTCCCGCCATGTTGGTGGCCACCGTCACCGCCCCCACGCGTCCTGCCTGCGCGACGATGGTGGCCTCCCGCTCGTGCTGCTTGGCGTTCAGAACCTCGTGGGGTATCCCGCGCTTCTTGAGGACGCCCGCCAGGCGCTCGGATTTCTCGATGGAGACGGTGCCCACCAGCACGGGCTGGCCGCTCTCATGTCGCTTGGTTATATCGTCGGCCACCGCGTCGAACTTCGCCTTCTCGGACATGTACACGAGATCGGCCTGATCGATCCTGGCAATGGGCCGGTTGGTGGGAATCTCCACCAAGGTGACGCCGTAGATCTGATTGAACTCGGCTTCCTCGGTCATGGCGGTTCCCGTCATTCCCGCCAGCTTGGAGTACATGCGGAAGTAGTTCTGAAGGGTGATGGTGGCCAGCGTCTGGTTCTCGTCCTTGATGGAGACGCCTTCTTTGGCCTCAATCGCCTGGTGAAGTCCCTCCGAGTAGCGGCGTCCTTCCAGCACCCGGCCGGTGAACTCATCGACGATCTTGACTTCCCCGTCGGCGACGAGGTAGTCGACATCCTTCTCGAAGAGCGTCTTGGCCTTGAGGGCGGCCTCGAGGTGGTGAACGAGGTCCACGTTCGAGTAGTCGTACATGTTCTCGATGCCGAGCATCTCCTCGACCCGGGCTACCCCTTCTTCGGTGGTGATGACCTGTCGCTTGGCTTCGTCGACGTCGTAGTGCAGCTCGGGCTGGAGCCGCTCGCCGATGCGTGCGAAATCCCGGTACCACTTGGCGGTATCGGCCACCCGGCCGCGGATGATGAGGGGGGTCCGGGCTTCGTCGATCAGGATGGAGTCGACCTCGTCGACGATGGCGAAGGAGTGACCGCGTTGCACCATGTCTTCAGAGCGCATCGCCATGTTGTCGCGCAGGTAGTCGAAGCCGAACTCGTTGTTGGTGCCGTAGGTGATGTCGGCTGCGTAGGCCGGCGTGCGCTCGTGCGGCTCGAGGTAGCCCTGAATGAGACCGACGGTGAGGCCGAGAAAGCGGTGGATGTCGCCCATCCACTCGGCGTCGCGCTTGGCGAGGTAGTCGTTCACCGTGACGACATGCACGCCGTCGCCGCTCAGGCCGTTCAGGTAGCAGGGCATGGTTGCCACGAGGGTCTTTCCCTCACCGGTACGCATCTCCGCGACCATCCCGCGGTGCAGTGCCCCGGCTCCGATCACCTGAACGTCGAAGTGGCGCTGCCCGAGGACGCGCCTGGCAGCTTCCCGCACCACTGCGTAGGCCTCGGCCTCGATGTCGTCGAGCGTCTCGCCGTCGGCCAGGCGACTTCGAAACTCGTCGGTTTTGGCGCGCAATTCGGCGTCGGACAGCACTTCGATGGCAGGCTCGAACCCGTTGACGGCGTCGACGAGGGCCTCCAGCTGCTTGAGTTTCTTGCCCTCCCCGATGTGGAGGATCTTCTGGAAGACAGACATGGTTGAGGGCTCGATTCTAACGGTGACCGGATTGTTGGCGGTCGGTAGCTGGAGGCAACGTCAGCCGACGAGGTGCGAGGCTTCCACCAGAGAAGCGGGGTCGAGCCCAACCTCCTCGGGCAGCAGCAAACCAACCACGCTCGCCGCGTTGAGCTCGAAGGTTGCCGGTTTCTCGACCCGATCTCCGTCGGCGGTGATCACCACTACCGAGGTCATCACGTCTGAAGTGCCTCCGGCCGCCACCACCACCGCCACCTCCCCGCTATCGAGCCGCACGAGTGAGCCAGCCGGGAAGATGCCGAGGATCGAGACGAAGATGTTGACCAGTTCCGGGTCGAGCTGGGATCCGGCCCCCTCGATGATGGCCTTGAGGGCAGCCGCAGGCGGCATGGCTCGCTTATAGGCGCGCCGAGTGGTGAGTGCGTCGTAGATGTCACAGATCGAGGTGATGCGGCTGTAGAGATGGGGCTTGGCCCGAATACCGAGCTCGGGATAGCCGCTCATGTCGTACCTGGCGTGATGCTCGAGGGCCACCAGGGCTGCGATCTCCTGCCCATCCCCGCTGCCCGCCAGGATCGCCTGCGCACCCTCCTGAGGGTGCCGTTTTATCTCGGCCCACATGTCGTCGTCGAGCCGGCCCGGATACTGGATGATCTCGCTCGGCACCCTGATCTTGCCGAGGTCGTGGAGCAGAGCGCCCATCCCCAGCTCGATCAGTTGGTCGTTGTTCAAACCGATCGCCTGGCCCACGGCCAGCGCCAGGAGCGACGTATTGATCGAGTGGTAGAAGGTGTACTCGTCGTGCGTCTTGAGTGTCGAGAGAAGCAGCGACGCCCCCGGCTGGAGGAGAACCTGTTCGAGCAGCTGCTCGACGGTCCACACCGCCTCCGAGAGGTCGGCATCCTCCCCGCCCTCTATGGATTCGCCAACCCCGCTCAGAAAATCGAGGGAGGCGGCGTAGGAGCGCCTGATGGCAGACATCGATGAGAGGTTGACCAGGTCTGAGCGATTGTACGGGCGCTCGTTGAGCAGCACGGTTCCATCGACCGGCACGTCGGAACCCTCGCCTGCCAGGAACGCCGCCAGCTCGGTGAGGTCACCGATGGTGGGCCGGCCGACGATTGAGACCGAATCGAGGCCCAGATCTTGAAATAGTCGGTACAGGTCGCGGTATTCGAGGCTCTCTTGCGGCAGCAGGACCCGATCCAGGAAGAAGGCGCTGTCCATGAGTGACAACACGACTGCGTCGAAGCCGCCGGTGAGGGCTCCTGCGGTTTCTGCCAGCATGTCGAGGGCGGCGTCACTCTGGGGATGACCGGACGGGTAGAGGTGGACATTCGAGACTGCTCGCTTCAGCGATGCCAGGAACTCGGCGGCGGCCTTGTTACCCATTCGTGGACCTCAACGCGTCTCTGGCGGCGGAGCGCAGGGTGCGGGCCGAGGGGGAGAATCGCGCCTTGGACTCGGCGATACTGCGCAATGCGCCCCGGGCCGATTCGGTGCGGTGTGACCTGAGCGCATCGATCACTGCGATCCGGACTTCCACGGGCAGAGTCTCGTTACCGAGAGCCGAGCTGAGGGCCGGCACCACGACCTCATCATCGAGCGTGCCGAGAAGGTCCGACGCAGCAGCTCGAACCCTGACGTGCTCGTCGGCGAGAGCCTCAACGAGATGGTCGAGTGCGCCGACCCCGAGGCAGGGGATGAGAGCCCGGAGGGCCTCGATGCGTACCCGATGGTCCTCATGGCCGACGACTTTGACGAGCGGGTCCCCGGCGGCCTTGCGGGCAGATTTGCCAAGGGCGATTGCCACATTCCTCACCACGAACCATCGCGGATCCGACAGGCCGGGAAGCACCGATCGGATGTCGATCCTGGCGATCTCGGTGACAAGATCGATGAGCATCCGGCGGCGTCCCGGGTCCTGTTCGACGGCCAGTTGCTCGATGACGCGGCCACCGGCCCGGCGGGACAACGTTGCGAACAGCTCGCGCCGGACGTCGGCTTCGTCGTCCTCTCCCTCCCCCGAGAGGACGGCGAGCACTTCATCGCTGGCGGCTTCGGTGTAGGCGGCATTCAGAAGCTGGGCGTCGACTTCGGCAGATTCGAGAACATCCACCCAGCGGACCGCCGAGGCAAAGTCCCGTGCCCGCACCGAGGCAACAACCTTCGAAACCCAGATGCGGAGCAGCCTTCCCACCCGTTCCGGCCTTCGCTCGAGGGCGAAGAGGTCGGTCAACACGCTCCAGCCGGCTCGGGGAGCGCCCGGCAGTTGCCGGACGTCCTCGACCACCCGGGCCTCGCCCTCATCGGGCGCCGCCGTGTTCAGGAATCGGGCGAGGTGCAACCCGACGCTGCCGGCGACCACTTGCCGGCTGTCGGCGCCCTCCTCGACCAGCTGTTCGACAAGGCCGGAGTCGTGGCCTTGCATCTCGGATACGACCCTGGCGTATTCGATGAGCAGTGGAAGCGCCGAGTCCGCAACCGTCCGGCTCAGGTCGAGAAGCTCGCCGGCTGATAGCTGATCCAGGAAATTCCGGAATGGCTCTTCGTCGCGGACGGCCAGGATCGCCTCGAAAATAGATGAGCGGTAGTCGTGGTCGAGCCGAAAGAAGGCATCGACGAATGTCTGCACCACCCGCTGAAGGCCTTTTGTATCGCCTGGCTTGACCTGCGCGTAGGTCGCTCGATAGACCGCCACGAAGTCCTCAGCGGCGGCCCCCTCCGACCCAGCGTGCGCGAACCGCTTGGCGAGGGTGATGACGGCGTTGTCCTCGAACAGAGCCTGGATATCGGGCTCGCGATCTGCGGCATGCTCGTCGACCGGGTCCGCCTCTTCCTCCTCACGGTCTTTGAGGATCTCGTGGCAACGGACGCGTATCGCAGAGACCCCGGCCAGCTGGAGCCGGGTGGGGAGATCGAGATCCGCATCCAGCTGGTCGGGACCCTGGTCGAGAAGGGAGCAGAATTGGATGACCTCCTCGGCGTCTGGAGCAACTGCAATGGCCAGATTCTCAACCCGTTCGGCGAAGAGGGCTTGGGCGAGACGGCCGGCCGCGTTGTTTTGCGCAGGCACCACCTCACCCGCCGATTCGAAACCCTCGACGCCAATCGTGAGGATGTACGGGCTGCCGGCGTACTCTCCGATGGTTTCGACGGCCGTCATGAACGAGGCGACCGCTTTGGGGTCCGGGTAGAGCTGAAAGCCATTCCATGCAACGGCAAGGGCTTGAACGAGCGTGGCGGCGTCCATCAGCCGAGGTCGATCAGGTTCTCCCGCAGCGCATAGAGGACAGCTTCGTTCCGGGAGTGGAGACCGAGCTTGTCGAGGATGTTCCTGACGTGATTCTTCACCGTGTTCTCAGAGATGAAGAGTTGTTCTCCGATCTCCCGGCTGGTGTAGCCCTGAGCCACCAGCTGCAAGACCTCGATCTCACGACCTGTGAGCGTGGGGCGGCGGCTGGCCGCCAGCTCGCGATGGCGAAGCATTTGTTGCACTACGTTGAACAGCTTGGCAGCCATCCGCGGCGAAACGACCGCTCCGTTCTTCACCACGTCTGTGATCGCGGTTGCCAGCGACGGGAACGGTGTGTCCTTGATGACGTATCCGCGGGCGCCCGCCTTGATGCCGGTGAGGAGATCATCCTCGGATTCGCTCACGGTCAGCAGCACGACCTTGGTGTCGGGCGCGGCCGCCAGCAGCTTGTCGACCACCTCGAGGCCGGACTGACCCGGCATCAGCACATCGAGAACAATCACATCCGGCTGAAGCCGCTCGGCTTCGATCACCGCCGAGGGGGCATCCTCGGCCTCGCCGACGACGTCGAAGGCCGCTTCGGTCAACGCGGCCCGCAGGCCCGTCCGAAACAGCGGCGCGTCGTCGACGACGAGAACTCTGGTCATCTCGATTCGATCAACCCCAACTGCCCGTCCCGGCGGCGGTACAGCACGGCGTGGCCGTCCGTCTCGGCGTTGAGAAAGAAGAAGAAGCTATGTCCGAGCATCTCCAGCTGCAACGCAGCCTCCTCGGGGCTCATGGGCTTCATCGTGAACTGTTTGGTACGCACGATCGAAGCACTGGGCGGCAATTCCTCCTCTTCTTCGGCCGCTGCGGCCCCGTGATTGAGCCGTTTGTTGTTGTTTCGGCTGCGGTCGATGATGCGATCCTTGAGGCGGCGCAGGCGCCGTTCGAACTTGCCCACGGCGGCATCGACGGCCGCGTGCTGGTCATGGCTCGTGCTTTGCACGCGAATGATGTGGCCGGCCACCGGAGCCGTGATCTCGACCCGGTAGCGATCGGCGCTCTGGCGAGGGTTGGCCTCCTCCGATAGCTCTACGTCGGTGATCCCGACTTTGCCGTCCCAGAAGCGGGCGGCGCTCTCCAGCTTCTGGACGACGAGCTCGTTGATGTCGTTGCTGACCTGGGTCTTCTTGCCGTGAACCTGAATCTCCATGTATCCCTCTCGTTTGCACGCGTGAACTCTCGCTGATGCACGTGGGGTGGAGGCCGGGGGGCCGGCAAGCGTGTCCTCTCGGAGTTGTCACCCAATTATACGCCTGCGCCGGTCGCCGTAACCGCTCCAATGACTCCAGAGCCGAGAGACCGGGCTGCGGCCGCCAGGGTCGACCCGGTCGTGAGGACGTCGTCGACCACGACCGTGCCGGCGCAGCCCACCCGGCGGGCCGAGAAGCGTACCGGCGCCCGGCCTGCCCGGCCCTTGCCGGCGTGGCGCGACTGCCACCAGGGCGGCCGGAGGAGACGGGCAACCGGGAGGCCGGCGAGCCGCCCGGCGACCAGAGCCAGCTCGAGGGCAGGGTCGACTCCCAGCTGAAGGCGGCGGGCAATCGATCGCGGCACCGGCACGAGAACGGAAGTGTGGGCTGGAAGGGCCTCGACCAGCGCCGGGGCAAGGGCGGCGGCCGCCCCCACCAGGGCGCGATATTTCAGATCGTGGACGATCTGGCGCGCCAGACCCGTATGCACGTAGGCCGGCTGCACCACGAGTCCCGATTCGATCATCCGCACCGGGGCAGGCAGGAGGCACCCGGCACAGGCCGAACACAGCACCTCACCGGCTCGCCGGCATCCCACGCACACCATCTCGCCACCGTACCGTCCGGGTCGGACAGGCAGCGCGGTGCTCGCGCGCCGAAAAAATGGTCACCACGCCCCTGAGACACGACCACGGAGAGTGGTTATGTTGATCGCACGGAGAACTAAAGGGGACCAACCATGCTCGACGTTGCCGGCCACAAGGAACGCTTTCGACTCAAGCGAATCCGCAGACTCGCCATCGTGCTGGGGCCAATCTCAGCCTGGACCTGGTGGCGAGTTCTCACCGACCGTGACATCGTGCCGCTCCCCTCACTGCCGGAGGACGCCGGGCTGTGGCTGCCATTCGCCATCCTCTTCGTGCTCATCGGCGCCATGATGATCGTGCCGATGCTCGTCAACGGCCGGTCCCCGCACACGGTGTTCATGCCCGAGCAGATCGAAGTCGGGTTCGCAGACGTGAAGGGCCTCGGCGACGTGCTCGGCGAGGTGCGCCACACGCTGCAAGTGTTCCTGGATCACCGCAAGTTCTCCGGCCAGCTGGGTGGCCGCCCGCGTCGCGGCGTGCTGTTCGAGGGCCCGCCCGGCACCGGCAAGACTCATGTTGCCAAGGCGATGGCCAAAGAGGCGGGCGTCCCCTATCTCTTCGTGTCGTCGACTTCGTTCCAAAGCATGTGGTACGGCATGACCGGGCGCAAGATTCGCGCCTTCTTCAAGGCGCTCCGCAAGACAGCTCGTCGAGAGGGCGGCGCCATCGGCTTCCTCGAGGAGATCGACGCTATCGGGACCAAGCGGGGCGGCATGGATGGCTTCACGGGCAGGAAGATCGCCGGAGCCGGGCGGGAGATCTCTCCGGCCATGTCGGAGGGCGTCGGCGGGGTCGTCAACGAGCTGCTCGTGCAAATGCAGAGCTTCGACGAGCCGACCACCGGCATCAAGTTCCGCAACTGGATGGCGAGCCGGGTAAACCGGTACCTTCCGTATCACAAGCGCATCAAGATGAAGATGCCCGAGCCGTCCAACATCCTGTTGATCGGCGCCACCAATCGAGCCGATTCTCTCGACCCGGCCCTGCTGCGCCCCGGACGCTTCGACCGCATTCTCCACTTCGATCCCCCCAGCCGGCTGGCCCGGCGGGAGTTGATCGAGTACTTCTTGAGCCGCAAGGCGCACGATCCGGTGCTCGACGTCGGCGACACCCTCGACGAGCTGGCCGCCTCGACGATGGGCTATACGCCCGCCGAGCTCGAGCGTCTCTTCGACGAGGCCCTTCTGCTGTCGCTGCGGGAGGGGCGGGAAGCGCTCACCCTCGCCGATCTGCGGCGGGCCCGGATGGAAGTCGAGATCGGCATGGCGCAGCCGACCGAATACACCAATGCCGAGCGGGTGGCCATCGCCACTCACGAAGCCGGCCACGCCGTCGTGGCTCATCTGGTGGGTGAGAGCCGGCGCCTCGAGGTTCTGTCGATCATCAAGCGGAGAAGTGCGCTCGGCCTGCTCGCTCACAGCCCGACGGAAGAGCGGTTCACCAACACCGCCACCGAGCTGCTGGCATCGATTCAGATATCAATGGGCGGCATGGTGGCCGAAGAGATCTTCTTCGGCGAGTCGGGCAGCGGTCCGGCCGGAGACCTGAAAGCGGCCACCGACGTTGCCGTCGCCATGGTCGGCAGCCTCGGCCTCGGTGACTCGCTCATCTCCTTCAACACACTCGACGGCGGCCTGTTCGGCGGCAACATAGCCCAGAAGGTGCTGGGCGACTCGCAATCGCGCATTGCGGTCGACCGAATCCTGCGCGAGAACAAGGAATCGGTCACTCGCCTGCTGTCGGCCAATCGCCATCTGGTCGAGGCCCTCCGAGACGCCCTCCTCAAGCACGAGGAGCTGATCGACGAGGAGATCATCGAGGTCCTCGACGGCGCCGAGCGCCCCGATACCGTGCGGGCACCGTCGGTAGTCGTCGACCTACGCCCACCTCTCGACGTGACTCACGAGGGGCCTGCCCCGCTGGCGGCTAGGTCCCGTGACGCCACGATTCCAGATACGACTCCTGCTCAGGAGTAAGTCGCTCCAGCCCTCCGCCGAGTGACTCCAGCTTGAGACCGGCCACGTGCTGGTCGAGGTGTGACGGCAGCCGGTAGACCTTGGCCTCCAGCTCGGCCTGGTTCTCGAGTATCCACTCGGCTGCCAGCGCCTGGTTGGCAAATGACATGTCCATCACGTCGGCCGGGTGACCCTCGGCGGCAGCCAGGTTGACCAGCCGGCCCTCGGCCAGCACCAGGATGCGACGACCCCCTTCGAGGACGTACTCGTCGAGGTTTTCGCGGAGGTTGCGGTTCTCGATCGACAGCTCGTTGAGACGCTTGAGATCGATCTCGACATCGAAGTGCCCGGCATTGGCGAGGATCGCACCGTCCTTCATGACGGCAAAATGCTCCTCGCGCAGGGCGTGAATATTGCCGGTGACCGTGATGAAGAGGTCTCCGACGGCGGCGGCCTCGGCGGCGGTCATCACCTGATATCCCTCCATGGCCGCCGACAGCGCCCGCACCGCGTCGACTTCGACCACGACGACCTTGGCGCCGAGCCCGTCTGCCCGCTGCGCCACTCCCTGCCCACAGTCGCCATAGCCCACCACCACGACGGTGCGGCCGGCGATGAGCATGTTGGTGGACCGCATGACGCCATCGAGCGATGATTGTCCCGTCCCATGGCGGTTGTCGAACAGATGCTTGGTGTC
Source organism: Acidimicrobiia bacterium (assembly GCA_041619515.1). GTDB lineage: Bacteria > Actinomycetota > Acidimicrobiia > Spongiisociales > SHLN01 > SHLN01. The sequence continues at coordinate 36,506 of JBFKDW010000012.1, read as the reverse complement.
CGAATCGTTGACGGCCACAACCGGGAAGCGCAGCTCGCCTTCGGCTTCCATTGCCCGCAGCCGAATCACACCGGTCGTGGTCTCCTCCATCGAGGCAAGCGGTGTTATCTCCGTGCGCTCGGTGTGCAGCAAGGTCACGAGATCTGCGCCATCGTCCATCGTGATGGTCGGCTCGGTGTCCAAAACGGTCTGGAGGTGGCGGTAGTAGGTCTCGGTGTCTTCGGCCCGGATGGCATTGACGGGAATGCCCTCTGCGACCAGGGCGGCGGCGACGTCATCCTGGGTCGACAACGGGTTGGAAGCGCACAGGCTCACCTCTCCGCCGCCAGCTCGCAGGGTCAGCATGAGGTTGGCAGTCTCGGTCGTCACGTGCATGCAGGCCCCGAATCTCATGCCGGCGAACGGCTTGGTCGTCTCGTACCGCTCGCGCAATGAGGCGAGGACGGGCATGCGCCGACCGGCCCAGGCAATCCGGCGGGCGCCTTCGGCCGCAAGATCGGGATTTGCAATGTCGTATTCCATGTTTCTCCTAGTCGGGGCGGCCGCCGTTGGCCACGATGATCTGTTGGACCCGATCGACGATCTCGGCTACCGCCTCGTCGTCGGGTGCTTCTACGTTGAGCCGCAACAGGGGCTCTGTGTTGGACGGGCGGATGTTGAACCACCGGTCCGACCAGTTGATAGTAAGCCCATCAAGCCAATCTGTCTCACCGTCGAGCTCGCCGGCAACATGATCCATCATCGCCGCTTGCTCCTCTACGACGAAGTTGATCTCGCCGGAAGACGCATAGGGCTCGTATTCGGTGCGAATCTCAGAGAGCGGGCGCGGGTCTTCGGACATCAGCTGCATCAGCACCAGCATCGCCAGGGTCCCAGAATCCGCCCGGTAGTTGTCCCGGAAGTAGAAGTGAGCCGAGTGCTCCCCTCCAAACACTGCGCCCGTGTCGGCCATGACGGCTTTGATGAATGAATGGCCCACCCGGGTGCGTACCGGCGTGCCCCCCCACTTGCGCACTGTTTCGGGCACGGCGCGGCTGGTGATGAGATTATGGACGATCGTGGCTCCGGGATTGCGGCCGAGGAACCATCGAGCCACCATGGCTGTGGTCGTGCTGCCCGACAGCGGTACGCCGGCGTCGTCGATGAAGATGGCCCGATCAGCGTCGGCATCGAAGGCGACCCCCAGGTCGTGCGGCTCGGCCAGCATGGCCGAGATGAGGTCGGCGAGGTTCTCCGGCCTGGTCGGGTCGGCCGGATGATTGGGGAAGGAGCCGTCCGGATCGAGATACAAGGCAGTCAGGGCCACCGGGATCCGGGCGAACACCGGGCCGGCCACGATGCCCGCCATCCCGTTCCCACCGTCGACGGCCACTGTGAGCGGACGGAAGGATTCTTTGTCGACGATCGAAAAGAGGTGGTCGACATATTCGTCGAGCGTTGAGACCTCGGTGACGGTTCCCGAATCCGCCGCCGGTGCCGGGGGATTCTCGGCCAGCGCCTTGATCTCGGCCAGGCCGCTTTCGGCGGATACAGGCCGGGCTCCGGCCAGCGACAGCTTGATGCCGTTCCAATTGAGCGGGAGATGAGAGGCGGTGACCATGGCGGCCGGCACGTCGTGGGCCCCGGCGTAGTAGTAGCTCATGTCGGTGGCGATGAGGCCGAGGTCGTCGACGTCGACACCCTGGTTCACGACGCCGTCGATGAAGGCGGCCGCCAGCTCGGCCGAACTGGAGCGAATGTCGCGGCCGACGGCGAGGCGGCCGGCTCCGGAAAACGCCGCAAACGCCGCCCCGATGCTCCGGGCCACACCGGCATCGATTTCTCCGTTGTCGATCCGACCGCGAATGTCGTAAGCCTTGAAGATGGCGTCGAGATTCATAGGAGGCGATGTTACGGCTCCCCGGGGGTGGACAGAAGCTCCTCCTCTACACTCTGACCCTCATGGCTTCCCCAGGTCTGACCATCGTGATCCCCGTCCACAACGAGGCGGGATTCGTCATTCACGCCGTCGAGCGCCTCGACGAGGAGCTGGCCGGCCTCGAGTTCGTCCTGTACCTGGTCGAGAACGGCTCCGGGGACGAGACCGCCGCCGACGCTGCGACGCTGGCCGGCCGGTTCCCCTGGTTGCGGCTGCTGAGCCTCGAAGCCGCCGACTACGGGGCGGCCCTCCGCGCCGGGCTCCGGGCGGCCGACACCGACTGGGTCGTCGCGTTCGACATCGACTATTTCTCCCGCAGCTTCGTCGACGAGGTGCTGGCGCGGTGGGAACAGGCCGACATCATCCTGGCGTCCAAGCGCGACCGGGAGGCACAGGACCGACGCGGGCTGGTGCGGCGGCTCGGCACCAGGGTGTTCAACCTGCTTCTCCGCGGGCTCTTCCACTCGGCCGTCACCGATACCCACGGGATGAAAGCCGTCAACCGGAAAGTGCTCGATGCCATCCTCCCCGACGTCACCAGCACCGAGGACCTGTTCGACACCGAGCTGGTGCTACGGGCCGAGCGGGCCGGGTATCGCATCGCCGAGGTGCCCGCGGTGGTCGAGGAGCTGCGCCCGGCACGGTCCTCGTACCTCAAACGCGTGCCCCGCACCCTGATCGGATTGTTCCGCTTGAGGAGAAAGCTCGGCGCCGGCTAGGCAGGCATCGCACGGGGCGGTGCACCGCCCCCGCTCTCTATCGCTTCTCGCTCAGGCTCCGCCGGAACACCACGTCCCGATAGGCGGCGAACTTGGGGATGACAATGATGGCGGAAGCGATTATCTGCGCCCCCAGGAACTCGGTATCGCTGAGGTCGCCCCGCAGCCGGCCGGCCAGCCACACGAAGGCGACCGTGAGGGCGCCGGCCACGATGTTGACGCCGAAGAAATGGGAGGTCTCGCGCACGTTTGCTCCTCTCGTCGCCAGGGCGAACGTCCAGCGCCGGTTGAGGAAGTAGGAGAGGAGCGTGCCGATGATCCAGGCGAGAGCCACCGCCGCCTCGTCGAGCATGCCGACCTTGCGGAACACGAGTGAGAGAGCCAGTGTCACCACCGTGTTGAAACCGCCGATGAAGCCGAGTTTCACCATTTGAACCAGGGCCTCGCGGTGGACCAGGCTCTTGAGGTAGTTTCTCACGCCCTGCCCGCCGAGTCCGTGCCTGCGCCGGGCGGCTCCGTCCGAAGCCCTGGGGACCGAACAGCCTGAGGTTGGTTGCGGCGGCGCTCGCGCACCAGCCAGGCGGTGAGCCCGGCTGCCGCCAGGACGGTGAGCACCAGCCCGGTGTTCTCATACCAGCGCCTCACAAAGGACAGCTCGACTCGGCTCTCGGTGGGTATCACCACCATGAAGGCGGGCGCCGCCCGATACGGCCCCTCGGCACCGCTTGCCCTCCAATTGGGGAAGAACGAGACCTTGACCATGTGTGGAACCCCGATGGCGGTGGTGTCGAATGAAATGCGCTCATCCTCCAGCACGACGTTGCTGACCACGCCGCCGGAAGTGACGGGAGGTGTTGAGGCGAGGCCGTCGAGGCCCTCGCGTACTCGCGGCCAGTCGGCCGGGCCGGTCTCCACCAGCCAGTGGTCGAGCGTTTCCACCTGGCTGTGCCACGCCACCGCCCCGTTGAAGAAGTCGTCCAGCTCTTCGTCTTCGCGGAAGATGTGCCGGGCACGTCCGAGCAATCCCAGATCGGATGCCGGCTCGTAGACGGCGGGCACGAACTGGGCGACGTCGACGAGCGAGCTCTCCGGAAGCTCGAAGATGGTCCACGGCGGCGCCGAGGCGACCTCGGTGTAGGAGGGGTGGTTGCGGGCGGCCGAGGCGGCCGCCTCGGTGAACGTCACGTAGTAGCGCACGTTGAAGAGGCTCATATGGGCCAGTCCCCGGTCCAGGTCGAACCCGCTATAGGGAAGGCCCGGAATCGGGTTGGAGGGCCGCTCGCTCATCTCGGCGGCATTCATGAAATGAAACGGCGTCGTCAGCGATGATTCGAAGAGCAGCCCTTCCATCGACGGATGGCCGTCGCTCCAGTACGGGAACAGCATGAGCGCCATCGGCGTGCCGTACTTGTCCATCTCGTTGTTGGCTTCCCACATGATTCGCCCGGGCGGCAGCGTGCCCACCGTCGCCATCAAGTTCTCGTACTCGAGCCACGGGCCCTTGTCCTCGTAGCCGCTGTAATTCCATCGCGCCCACCCGCTGCTCTGCTCCAGCCCGGACGTCGGCGGCAACAGCAGCAAGGCGGAGGCGGCCAATCCGACGGCGACCAGGGCGGCGGGGCGATCGGGGAGCCGGCGATATAGGGCCAGCGCGGCGAGGCCGACTGCGAGACCGGCAAAGAAGAAGACACCGAAGAACCAGTACGGCAGGAGCCGGCCGTTCCACAACTTGCCGCTCAGATAGGGATAGGCGAGCAGCGGCAGGAACGTCGTCAACACCAGCACGGCCACCGGATACCGTTTCCACAGCGACCACACCAGCCCGACCGCGGCCAGCGGGAGCAATGGCCACAGCTCGGTCGGGAGCGGCCCCCCCGTTTGAGCCCCGAACCCGCGCAGCGGCGAGAAGTTCATGTCGCTCGTGTACCCAATCGTGGCCACGAGGGGGACGACCCAGAATGCCGCGAGCGCAAACCCCAGTGCCCAGGTGACGATGGCCCGCATGCGGCTGCGATGGACCAGGATGACGAGCGAAGCTGCGCCGACGATGAGGGTCGGGATGATATGGGAAAGAGCCATCCCGGCGAGCATGAGCGCCGCCAGTGGGCTGAATGTGCGCCCGCTGCGGGAATCGCGCAGCAGGGCTCCCAGATAGAAGAGGCCGAAGGCCATGGCCCACGAGAATGAGTACTCCCCGGCGAGGGTGGACTTGATGTTGCCGCCGTAGATGGCGTAGCTCTCCATGAACACGAACGACCCGCCGGCGACGCCCGTGACGGCTGCGACCAGCCGGGGGGCTCCCAATTGCCGGGCCAGGTAATAGGACCCGGCCGGCATTGCGAGCAGGCCCATGATGGTCACAAGCTTGAATGCGACACCGTAGGGCAGGACCACATCGAACAGGACGATGGTCAGCGCCGGCAGCGGAAAGTAGAAGTACAGGATCGGGAAGCCGGCGAACCAGTCATTGCTCCAGCCCGACACCCGCAGGGACGGAAGCAGGTTGTCGCGCAGGTAGGCGGGCACGAGGACGTGAGCCCCCATGTCGCCCCCTGAGGGCGTGGTGCTGGACAGGATCTCGGCCGGTTGCATGACGAGAAATACGACGGCACTGACGATGACGAGGATGGCAATCGCCAGGTAGGCGCTGAGGGCCGGCCGGGTTCTTACGGGTGTGAGCTGCATTGGCCCTCTGCGGTAGCGGAGGTCACGCCTTGGTTTTGCGGGCGAGCTTCAGAACGTCCTTGAGCGGCATGGCTTTTCCCTCCCGATTCCACCAGCGGTTCTCACAGCGGTGGCAGGAGCAGAACGTGATGCCGGTTTGATCGGCCAGAGTGAGGTCGATCTCGATGAAATCCGACGCGCCACATTCGGGACAGATCTGGTCGGTCATGGGCCGCGAGTCTAACCACCGACGGTATTTGCACCGCCCATGTCGATGGTGGGAACTTCGCCCGCATCGAGGCGGCCGAGGTAGCAGGAGCGCCGCCGGCCGTCCTCGTTCCAGTACGCATACCAGTACGGTCCGTGCGGACAGCGGGTGCAGTTTGGCTTGCCGCAGCGCACGAGCTGCTCCCGGTACCGGACCCGGGGTGCCTCCGCCCCCAGCGCCACCCCTCGCGCCTCGAGGCGGGCTCTGGCCAGCATGAGAAGCCGCCGGAGCTCGTGTTCGTCCATCTCACGAACCGCTTCGACGATGTCGGGGTCAAGAGGCATAACGCGGGGGATCACCCATGTCGGCTGGCCGGCCGGTCAGGCGACGCTGGCGGGCTCGAGGGGAATGAACAGATGGCGGTCCGAGGAGCGGCGACGGTCCAGCATGGTCCATCCCACCGGCGCGGTCCTGGTGTCGGCATGCCCCGAGCACAGCGCAACCCCGCTGCCCGGCTCCAGCGCGGTCGACAGGTCGTCGAGCCAGATTGTTGCTCCGTCGTAGGTGTAGCTCATGACCGCCGCCGCCGGGGTGCCGCAGGCACGGCACAGTGAGATGAACATGCAGCCAAGTTAAAGCCCGCGCGGGCGCGCGCCGGGTATTTCGCGTGCCCGGCGGACGGCTCGCCGAAGGGGGCGAAGTGGCGGAAGGCCGGCAAACTGGCGCTGCGGGCGGCCGGTCGCGTCGATGATGACCGTGATGGGAACTCCGGTTACGCCCCGCCGTTCCAGTTCGCCCGGATCGTCCTCAGCGCGAACCTGTCGAATCGGTATGTCGAGGGTCTCGAGATGGGCGAGGGTGGCGGCGCACGAGGGGCAGTCGTCCTTGGTGAATATCACGGCTCCCGGCCCTGTGGTCAGGCCGCGCACGTCGGCCGGAGGGCCGTGCCGGCCGGTGCGCCGGCGAGCCCACCAGGCGAGGGCGAGGGCGAGGGCCAGCGCTCCGGCGACCAGCAGTGCCCGGGCGAGCTCGTCGCTCATGAGATGGGGGGGGCGAGCGGCACACCGAGGCCGAGCCCCGTGTCGCGGGAACCTGCCACGAGCCATGCCACGGTGATCGGACCGGTAGCGCTGATCTCGGCCCCCGGTCCGGAGAGGTCCAGCCGGGTGAGGGTGTGGCCATCGAGCTCGACGGGGGGCCCGGTCGCTTGACCGATTGCCCCGGCCAGAAGTTGGACGGGCTCATCTCCGCTGTTGAGAACAAACACGAACGATGCCAGCCCGGACACCACGTCGTTGGAAGGCACCAGCCACCGCTCGGCGGGGCGGGGGGTGCCGACGGTGGCGGCGTCGCCGCGGCTCCCCTGCGATCGGGCGGCGGCCACCACTGCCACCGATGAGCGCACGACCGCTGCCGCTTCGGCGCTCGTCACCTCCGACACGTCGAACCGCTCCTCCCGTCGGGGCCCCACGACGAGGTCGAACAGCCCGAGGGGGCCCTGGCGGCCTATCAGCTCGATGTTCACCTCAGCCGGATCGGTGCCGGGATTCCATATTGAAATAGTCGCCGCCGTGCCGGCCACCTGTGCGAGGGGAAACTCCCACGAGGACGAGGGGCTCTCACCCGGCCACACGGCCAGGGTGTCGGGGCCCGTGGCATGCAGGCTCGGTATCACGACCCCCTCCTCCACCGACACCCGAACGGCCACCTGCTCCCGGTCACCGAGCAGCAGGCTCAACGAGATGTCCTCCCATGTGCGCGGCCCGATGGTCACGGACTCGAAGTCGAGCAGCGGCTCGAACCCGAACTCGCTGACGACTTCGAGAGACACCCGGCCCTGTTCCAGGAGTGGATTGAACAGCCGCAGGGTGAGCGTGCTCGTCGGATCGATGGCGGCACCGTTGAGGTACCACTCCTTGGCGGCCACGTGACATTCGTCACCGGCGACCTGTTCGGGGCCCCGGTACACGACTGCCGCCGCCGACGGGACCGTGGAAGTCTCGACGATGGCCGAGCCGGAATGGAACGGCAAACCGTCGCCCACGTCCCACTCACCGACCCCGGCTTCCACCCATGTCTCGTATGAGTCGAGGACCTCACCGTCGAGCGGGAGCGTGAACCCGACCAGCCCAGGGGAGGTGACGGCGGCCACGAGCACCGGATCCACTTGCCCAGCACTTCCGCCACAGAACCAGACACCTGCTCGGGCGCCGCTCGCTGGCTCGGGCAGCTGATCGACTACGCCGGTGGCCACATCCGGAGCCGGCAGCGTCCAGGCCGCCACCGCGGTGACACCGGCAAGAATCGCGATCACGAGCCGTTTCATGATCCGCGCTCCCGGATCGCCGCCGAGCCGAGGACCAGCAATCCGGCCCATACCAGCGCCACGAAAGCGGCAACCCGAAGCTGGCGGATGGGCCCGAACTCGATGAGCGGCCCCGGCACCGTCACCCGGTTGGCCCATCCGTCCTGCTCCCAGATCTCACCCCAGCGGGTGTCCCCGTTCTCGGCCAGCCGGACCGTCCCACCGCCGGCCGGGCCGACGTACCCGGTGCCGGTCGAGACCCACTCCCGTCCGCTGTCGTCGACGGCCCGGGGCGCCGGGACTTCGACCCGGTAGGCGCTCGTCCTGGGGAGAGCGAGTGGCATCAGGTCCAGCTGTGCATCCAGGGCTGCATCCAGGGGACGCGACCCGGTCGTGATGATCCACTGGATGCCAAACGGCGCCAGGGCTTCCCCCAGCCGAAAGTCGCCGCCCGAGAGGGCCTTGGCCAGCGCGCTGGTGAGCGCAACGTCTCCGGCCAGCTCCGGCGTCGGCCACGCCTCCCAGAGGCGCGGGACCGGGGTGGACACCACCCGGTAGTGGATGCCGCCCGGCAACGAGTGACCCCCGCCGGGCATCATGTTTTCGTCACCGAGGAGCAGCGCCCGGCCGGGTGTGGTCTGAGCCGTGAACGAGAGGGTCTCCTCCAGGCCTGCCTCGGGGAAACCGAAACGGCCGGGGAGGGCGAGGGTCAGGCTCCCTGCCACCAGCAGCGCCGCCAGGAGGCCTGCCAGAAGCCGGGCGTAGCGCCCGGGGGCGGACACGGCAAACGCCCGGGCGCCGGTCTCGAAGGCGGCTCCCGCCACGGCTGCAAGCCCGACCCCGACCGCGGCCATTCCGGCAATCCCGGGGTCGGTGCCCCACCCGAAGCTTCCGCTCCTCGCCAGCACGGCGCCCCCTGTCAGGACGAGGACTCCCCACCCGCATAGCTTGCCGACGGCTTCCGGTGCGGCTGCCAGCACCGTCAGGGCGGTGATGGCCGAGACACCGACGATCCACCACGTGGGTGACCAGAAAAAGTCTGGTCCTGATGTGAGGACGAATCCTGCGTCGTCGATTGCGGCCAGCCACGGCAGCAGCGCCGGCAACGCCAGCAGCGCGCCGGCCGCCGCCCGCCGGGCGCTCAGCAAACGGTCGTCGGAATCAACCAACGCCCAGATGAGCATCATGGCCAGCGGCAGCCCGACCACCAGCGGAGCGAAGGCGGCCGCCATCGCCGTGAGCAGGGCGGCGGACGCTACGGCCGAGGCGGTCCGGCGACGATGAAGGACCACCGCCAGGATCCACGGCAGAAGGGCCATTGCCACGATCCCGTGCCACACCCCATCGGCCGCCAGTACCCGCACAACCGGCCCCCCGATGAAGAGCACGCCGGCTGCGTAGCGGGCGGCAGGGCGGACACCGAAGGGGCCGAGCAGCCGGGCGATGCCGACGACCCCTGCCACGGCCGCCGCCACCATGATCAGAGTGAGCGCCAGCGAGGCCCGTCCGAACACCGCCACCTGTACCAGCGAAACCATTCCGTGCACCGGCCGGAGTGGCTCGGCGCTGCCCAGGCCGGCCGGGTTCCACCCCCCTGCCACAGCCCGCAGAGCGGACGCTACCGAGGACGGGGGGGCCAGCGCGTACCCCACGGTGGTCACCCCATCCACCCACAGTTGACGAGTGGCAAACAACGCGAAACCGACCCCGGCGAGAACCGAGGCGACGACCGGGCGCCTGACCGTCTCGCCTCCCGAGTCCACCAGGTGGCCGAGGCTGCGCGCCTGCTCTGATGCAGTGAAGCGGCCGACAAGGTCGGCGGTGCGCTCCCAGAGCGAGTTGAGGCGGGCCGAGCCACGCACCTGAAAACGAAACAGCTCGGCATCACCAACGACTCGCTCCACCCGGCGGCGGGCGCCGATGGTGCTGGGGAGCCACACGAGGTTCCAGAGCCACGCCCGCAGGAACGCGAACAGCCTCCACTTCCCGACCAGCGGGCTGATAACCGCCTCCAGCAGCCCGAGGCCGAGATTGAAGGGAACAACCCACACCAGGGTCACAGGGCTGTACGCCTTGAGCATGGCTCGCAGGCGACCGGCCTCCACCCGCCAGCGCTTCGACCGGCCGGCACAGGTCCCGTCGTGCAACACCTCCGCGCTGGGAACCACCACCACCCGACCGCCCGCCAGGCGCACCCGCTGGCAGAGGTCGAGTGCGGCCATGATCGGCTCGAGGCGCCGATCCAGCCCGCCGACACGCTCGAGCATGTCCCGGTCGACGAGGATCGAGCTTCCGGCCACGAAGGCCACGTCGCGCAGCACGTCGTACTGCTCCTGATCGAGCTCGTCGGTATCGAGCCCGCTGGCGGGAACTTCGAAGACATCGGTGGCAAAGCCCACCGACTCGAGCACACCCGGACGGCCGGACCGTAGGATCTTGGATCCGACGAGATCAGCCCCGACCCGTCCCCCTTCGCGCACCAGTGCCGCCAGTGCGTCGGGCCGGGGAATGCTGTCATCGTGCAGCAGCCACACGTGGGTAATGGACGGCTCGAGGCCCGCCACCGCCTCGGCAAGGCTCGCCGCCCATTTCGATTCGCCGCTCTCCTCGCGGATTTCAGCGTTGCCGCCGACAACGATCACCGCCTCCGGCTCGTACACTTGCCGATCTATGGCTTCCAATGCCTCGCCCAAGGACTCCCCACCGTGGACCGCCACGAGGGCAGCGACTAGTGCGGTCGCCGTTGGAGAATCCGACCGCGCAGGGTCGAGAAGCGTCATGCGGCCATTCTCCAGCCAATGAGCAGCTATCGCAATGACCTGGAGGTCGTCGCCCTCTCCGGTGGGGTGGGAGGAGCTCGCCTGGGACGCGGCCTGGACGGCATCTGCGATCGTGTCACCATGGTCGTGAATGTGGGCGACGACGAGTTCGTCCACGGCCTGTTCGTGTCGCCGGACCTCGACACCGTCGTCTACACCCTGGCCGCCACCGAGGGGCCCGAGGGCTGGGGCCTGGCCGGTGACAGCTTCGAGGTCATGGCCCATCTCGGAAGCCTGGGGGGAGACATTCGGTTTCGGATCGGCGATCGCGACCTCGCCACCAACCTCTACCGCACGGCTCGGCTGCGCCGGGGCGATTCGCTGACGGCGATCACCGCCGACATCGCCGCTGCCTTCGGGGTGGGCGCCGCCGTGCTGCCGGTGAGTGACGACCGGGTTCCGACCATGGTCAGATCAGGGGAGAGCTGGATGTCCTTTCAGGAATACTTCGTCCTGCGACGGAACCAGGACCCCGTCGACGAGCTGCGCTTCGAAGGCGCAGAGACGGCGGTGCCCGGGCCGGGGGTAGTCGAGGCGATCCGGGCGGCATCCCTGGTGCTGATCGCCCCGTCCAACCCACCCCTTTCCATTTGGCCGATCCTGGCGATCCCGGGGATTCGTCCGGCCCTCGAGCAGGCCACCCGGGTGGTGGCGGTGAGCCCACTCTTCGGGGGCAGGGCCCTGAAGGGTCCGGCGGACCGGGTCATGGCAGGACTCGGACTGGCGCCGGGCAATCAGGGCGTGGCGGACGCATACGCCGGACTCCTCACCGATCTCGTCGTTGACATCTCCGACGCCGACCAACCGGTCGACACGGCTGCCAGGGTGCACGCCCTCGACACCCGCATCGCCGACCCGGGTGCCGCCGCCCGCTTCGCAGGCGAACTGCTGGATCTCCCATGATGACGATCTGGCCCGTCCCCGGGATTCCCGAGATCGTGGCCGGTGACGACCTGGCCGCCGCCATCCTGACTGCAGTCGAGGACCTCGGGCTGGCGATCCAAGACGGTGACATCTTCGTGGTAACCCACAAGATCGTGTCGAAGGCGGAGGGGAGGACGGCAAAGGTCCTGTCCGACGCCGACTACCGCCGTCTGGTTGCGGAGGAGGCGGCCGACGTCATCCGCCGCCGCGGGGATCTCGTCATCACTCGCACGCACCACGGCTTCGTTTGCGCCAATGCTGCCGTGGATCGCTCGAACACGCCCCACGGCACTGCGGTGCTCCTGCCGACCGATCCGGACCGCTCGGCCCATCGCATACGGGTGGGGCTGGAACGGGGCTCCGGCACCTCTCTGGGGGTACTGATCACAGACACGTTCGGCCGTGCCTGGCGGCGCGGGCAAACCGACGTTGCCATCGGCATGTCGGGGGTGACGTCGCTCCTCGATCTGCGCGGCCACCTCGACCATGAAGGCAGGGAGCTCACCGCCACCGAAGTGGCAGTGGCCGACGAGCTGGCTGGTGCCGCCGACCTCGTGATGGGAAAGGCAGCGCGGATCCCGGTGGCTCTGGCCAGAGGCACGGCGTTGATCGGCGACGGGCGGGCCGCCGACCTGGTACGCGACCCGCAGGATGACTTGTTCCTATAGCCGGCCCCGGGCGCCCGTCATTGTCGAAACGAGGCCACGGTCTTGCTGATGCCGGCTGGGAGGCCGGTCCACGGTTCCCATCCGAGATGTGCCTTGGCGGCCGAGGCGTCGATCACCGACCGCGCCAAGTCCCCGGGCTTGGCAGGGCCGTATTCGGGCTCTCCTGAGTAGCCGGCTGCCTCTGCGATCAGGGCGAACAGCTCGTTGACCGTGGTGGCGACCCCGGTGCCGATGTTGAGCCTCGTGCCCCCGCCGATCTCACCGGCGCGGGCGAAGGCGTCGACGGTGTCGTCGATGTAGACGTAGTCGCGAGCCTGTTCACCGTCGCCGTTGACCACCGGGCGGCGGCCGTCGAGCATCAACCGGGAGAAGATCGCCACGACGCCGGCCTCTCCAAACGGGTCTTGTCGCGGGCCGTAGATGTTTCCGAGCGCCAGGATGACATAGTCGACTCCGGCCGTTTGGCGGTAGTAGCGGAAATAGTCCTCCACGATCTTCTTCGAGATCCCGTACGGGGCGTCGGGCAGGGCGGGCGCATCCTCGGTCACCGGGTCGCCCGGCACTTCACCGAACATGGCTCCCCCCGACGAGGCAAAGACCACTCGCTGGGCCTCCGACTCAGCGGCCGCCTGCAGCACGTTGACCGTGCCGAGCACATTGACCCTGGCGTCGAAAAGCGGGTCCTCGACCGAGGGCCTGACTCCGGATTGGGCGGCGAGGTGATGGATGACATCCGGCGCGAAGCGCCGCACCGCTTCCCGGAACTCAGGGGAGCAGATGTCGAGCTGGTGAAAGTGCACGTGACCGATGCGCCGGGCCTCGGCGAGCCGGTCGAGGTGGCCCTTCGACAGGTCGTCGACCGCCAGAACCTCCCATTCATCATCGATCAGCCGGTCGACCAGGTGAGATCCGATGAACCCTGCTCCGCCGGTGACAAGGGCCTTGCCGCTCATGTGTTGTCGTCCCTTTCGTCGTTGTGGAGACTACCGGCAACCATGCACCCTCACTCGGGCGGCGAAAAGGTGACCGAGCCGGGCTCGAGCCGGGCGTTGGGGGCGATGCGTGCCCCCCGATCGATCTCGCAGCCGGTTCCGATGACCGCCTTCTCACCCACCAGCGAGCCACCGCTGACCGACGCCCCCGGCTCGACGATGGCTTCCCGACCCACGACCGCCCGCCGCACCGTGGCCCCGGCACCGATGCGGGCACCCGCCAGGACGATCGCTTCCTCAACGGTGGCATCCCGGTCGACGACCGCCCCCGATTCGACCACTACCCAGGGGTCGGGCACCGGCTCGGGAAAGCGCACCAGGCGGGACCGCCCGGCGGCTACCGCGTCGTGGGTGGCCAGGTACAGGTCGCCCGTGCCGATGTCGAGCCACTCCCCCTCGATGGTGAGGGCGCCGAGCTCGTGTGATTTCACGAGATCCGGGAACACGACCCGCTCAAACGACAGCCGCCCGGGGGGATAGCGCTCGATCACCCGGCGGTGGAGAATGTACATCCCGGCATTGACGGTGTTGGCGGGGGCGGTGCCCGCCGGGGGCTTCTCGACGAAGCGATCCACCAGCCCGTCGGGTTTGGTCACGACCACACCGTAGGCGCTGGTGTCCTCCACTTCCACCAGCGCCAGCACGGCCGGGGCATCAGGAGCACCCGACACGAAGCCGGCCAGGTCGCCCTCCAGCACGACGTCACCGTTGAGGACGAGGAACGTCTCGTCGAGGTGGTCGCGAACCGCTCCGACCGGTCCCGCCGTGTCGAGCGGCTCGTGTTCGACGGAAACCTTCAGGTGCGGGTTTGCCACCGAGTCGGCGTAGGACCGCCATGCCTGCTCGTGGTCCGTGCCGATCGCCAGGATCACCTCCTCGACGCCGACCTCGGCCAGCAGCCGGAACTGGAGCTCGATGAACGGCACGCCCGCCACCGGCAGGAGCCCCTTCGGCATCGAATGCGTGAGGGGCCACACCCGGGTGCCCCGCCCCCCGACGAGGAGCACCGCTTGGCGGATCATCGGAGCAACGCTTCCCGGCGGGCCAAGCGAACCCGAATGAGCGTGGCGAGGGCGGGAACTCCGTCCCGCCAGGTGATCTTCTTCCCTTCGTGCAGCTCACGGCCGGCGTAGGTGATCGGGACTTCCCAGATGCGCTCTCCCATTCGCAGCGTGGTGGCGGTCACCTCCGGCTCGAACTCGAACCGATCCGCGGTGAGGTTGAGCGAACGGAGGAAATCAGCGTCGAACATCTTGTAGCACGTCTCCATGTCCGAGAGGGTGGTGTTGAACAGCACGTTGGTTACCAGGCTGAGGAACCGGTTGCCGATCCAATGCCAGAAGAACATGTTGCGGCGCTCGCCCGTGAATCGCGAGCCGTACACCACCCGCGCTTGGCCCTCTCGCAGCGGGCGCAGCAGCCGGGCGAGGTCGCGGGGGTCGTACTCGAGGTCGGCGTCCTGGATGACGATGAGATCCCCCCTCGCCTCCTCGATGCCCCTGCGCACGGCTGCCCCCTTCCCCCGGTTGTCGGGGTGCGAGACCAGCCGCACGGTCGAGTCGCTGAGCTTTCGAACGATGTCCAGCGTGCCATCCTGCGAGCCGTCGTCGACGACGATGATCTCCCGGTCGATTTCGAGTGGAGCGTCGCGTACCCGGCGAATGGCCTCGCCGACCGTGTTCCGCTCGTTGAAGACCGGGACGATGATCGTCAGCAATTGATAGTCAGGCATCGAGCAGAGAGCGGAAGTACGCGATCGTCGGTGGCAGCCCCGCCGCCAGCCCCACCTTGGGCTCCCAACCAAGGAGTCGCTGCGCCCGGCTGATGTCGGGGCGCCGCCGGGCGGGATCGGATTCGGGAAGCGGCCGATAGTCGATGCCTGTGTCGTCGATCACCTCGGCGATGGTCGAGGCCAGCTCCTTCATCGACATCTCCTCGGGATTTCCGATGTTGACCGGTTCGGTGACCTCGCTGTTGGACAGCCGCCAAATCGCCTCGATGAGATCATCGACGTAGCAGAACGATCGGGTCTGGGACCCGTCGCCGTAGACGGTCAACCGCTGCCCGGAGAGCGCCTGGGTCACGAAGTTGGAGACCACCCGCCCGTCATCGGGGGCCATCCCGGGGCCGTACGTGTTGAAGATCCGGGCGACCCGGATCTCGGGAACCCGGCCCGTCCGCTGGTAGGCGTAGGTGAGCGCCTCGGCATACCGCTTGGCCTCGTCGTAGCAGGCACGGGTCGAGGTCACCTGTACCGAACCGGTGTACTCCTCGCGCTGGGGATGCTCGGTCGGGTCCCCGTACACCTCGCTGGTGGATGCGAGCACGAACCGGGCGCCCTGCGCCGCCGCCAGATCGAGCATGGTGCGCGTTCCTTCGGCACCCGTCCGGAGCGTGCCGATCGGATCCTGGAGATACCGCGGCGGTGAGGCGGGCGAGGCCAGGTGGTAGATGCGGTCGAAGGAGCCCGGCAGGGCGGGCGGATCGACAACGCTGCCCTCCACGAAGGTGGCCCCGGGTGGGGGACCCAGCGGGCTGGGGCTCGACAGGTCGTCGAGCACGACGACCTCGTAGCCCTCTTCGAGCAGCCAGGTTCCGAGGCGGCGGCCCAGGAATCCCGCCCCCCCTGTGATCAAAGCTCGGGTCATCGACCGATGCCCTCGTAGCGCATCCCCAGGCGCCGCACCGCGTCGGGGTCGAGCATGTTGCGGGCGTCGATGATGTGGGGCGAGGCCATCACCTCGCGCACCGTCCGCAGATCAACCGACTGGAAGAGCGGCCACTCGGTGGCGATCAGCAGAACATCCGCGTCTTTGGCGGCCTGGATCGGGTCATCCACCCGGATGACACCCTCGACGCTGGTGGCCTCAGGGTCGAAGGCCTGGACGGTGGCGCCGCCGGCCATGAGCTCCTCGGCGAGGAAGACGGCGGGCGACTCCCTGATGTCGTCTGTGCCGGCTTTGAAGGCGAGACCCCACAGCCCGACCGTGGCTCCGTCGAGGTCTACCGCCGCCCGAACCTTGTCGACGACCCGATGCCGCTGCAGCTCGTTGACTTCGATGACACCGCGCAGGAGCGAGAAGTCGTAGCCTGCCTCGTCGGCAATCGCCACCAGCGCTCTAGTGTCCTTCGGGAAGCACGATCCGCCGTAGCCGGGGCCTGGATTGAGAAAATGGAACCCCACCCGGCGGTCGTAGCCCATGCCGAGAAGGACATCCTTGACATCGGCGCCCACCGACTCGCACAGATTTGCGATGGCATTCGCAAACGTGATGCGGGTGGCCAGGTAGGCGTTCGAAGCATATTTGATCATCTCCGAGGAAGCAGGGTCGGTGACCACGACCGGTGCCTGCAATGTCTGGTAGAGCTCGAGCATGACCTCAGCCGCCGCCTGGCTGTGGGTCCCGATCACGATCCGGTCCGGGTGGAGGAAGTCGCCGACGGCGCTTCCTTCCCGAAGGAACTCCGGGTTTGATATGACGGTCGCCCCGGGCTCGTATTCGTCCAGTTGGGCCTGGAAGCGTGCCACCGAGCCGACGGGAACCGTTGATTTCAGGACCACCACCGCTCCCCGGCCGATCGATGGGCCGATGTCATGCAGCGCTGCCTCGATGTAAGAGGTATCGGCCGATCCGTCCGCGTCCGGAGGTGTCGGCAGGGCAATGAAGATCACGCGAGCGCCTGCAACCGCCTCGCGATTGTCGGCGTGGAAGGAAATGAGGTGGTTTCTGAGCCCCTCGGAGAGCAGGCCGTCGAGCCCTGCCTCGTAGAACGGGACCTGGCCGGCCTTGAGGGTTTCCAGCTTGTCGGGATCCCGCTCACCGAGGCGGACGGTGTGGCCGAGGTAGGCGAGCCCGGCCCCGGTGACCAGCCCCACATACCCTGCGCCGATGACGGCAACTTGCATTTCTCAACCTCAACTAGATACTCAATCGAATCGGCGGCCGCGACGGCCGACTTGACCGGCTTCGTCCGGCGGCAAACCTAAACGGTAGTGCCTCCCCGGGGGCGGCGCACTAGGTCGAGCGCATTGCTTGGGTCACTCGCCGAAGTCGGCGTCCTCTCCCAGATAGACGATGAGGTCGATGCCCCCGGTGGTGAGGTTTCCGTCCTGGACCGTGCCGATCCCGATGTCGGAGACGAACGCGTCGGCCACCTCGATCTCTCCTGGACGGGTGATGACGATGGTCTCCGGATAGGTGCGATCGGCGTTGCCGATGGATGCCACGATGTAGCCCCGGCCCTCCAGATAGGTGGCGAACTCGAGGGCGGCGCCGTTGCGCCCGTTGCCGTTGCGCACCTCGATGCGGGTGGTGCCGTCATTGTCGCCGGTCAATGGGAGCCCCGCCCGGAAATTGGCGAGCAGGGTGGGAGCGGCGGTGGGATGCGACCGCACATAGGAGACCGCATCAATGGTGTCGAAGTAGACGGGCAGCGTTGCCGCCTCCAGGTTCTCGGTGTCGAATGAGCGCATCTGCCAGGCCAGGTCACGAAGGGCATCGAAATCGAGGCCGGCATCGGTCTTGATTTGCTCCCCGATCGCGCTCACCAGCTCGCCCATGTCGAGGAGGTTGTCGGGGCGCTTGGCCTCGTTCAGGATGGTGAAGATCAACTCTTGCTGCCGCTTGGTCCGCTCCAGGTCGCTGCCGGGAACCCGCTGCCATGCGCCGTCGACCAGCTCTTCCAGGTTGCGGGACCTGGCGAAGGCAAGCGCGGTCGTCCCATCCATGTGGATGGGACCCTGCGCGACGTTCAGTCCGGATTTGACGTCACGCGAGGGGAGCGCGAAATAGAAATCGATCCCCCCGAGCTCGTCGACAATGGCGGCAAACCCGACGAAGTCGACTTCCACGTAGTGGTTGATGGCCACGCCGGCCACCGCGGCAGCGGTCTCGATGAGCGCGTTGGGGCCGCGGGCGTATGAGGCGTTGAGTTTTTCGATCCCACCGTCGGCCCGGTTGACGAGGAGATCACGCGGCAGGCTGACGAGCTGGGCCGTCTGGCGGGCCGGGTCTACCCGGAACAGCATGATGACATCGGCCCGCTGCCCGTCGAAATCGCCGAAGTAGGTGAGGTCACCGGTCAGATTGTCCCGAGTGTCACTTCCTACCAGGAGCACATAGAGCGGACCTCCGGCCCTTCCCGGGGGTGTCACGAGTGCGGGCAGCTCGTCCCGGGCGATTTGCTCGATCGATGCATCGACGGCGGTCTTGAGGCTGTTCAGATAGAAGAGAACCGCGAACACGACGACGTTGGCGACCACCAAGAGCGCGACAAAGACGCGGCGAAGGATCAGCCCGACCGAAAGAGATGCAGAAGGCGCGGCGATACGCTGCATTCGGGCGAGGTTACTACCTCACTGATTCAAGAGCCGAACAATCAGTCTGGCAGCAGCACTCACAGATGTAATCAGGATTTCAAAGATCGGGCGAAGAACCCGACCGTTCGATCCCCGATGTCGACGGCGACATCCCACCGATAATCCTCCGCCGACTCGTCGATGAGGCCATGGCCGGCTCCTCCATAGAGAACCCACTCTCCGTGGTCGAGGGCGTCCTGGGTGGCGCGACGCTGCTCGGGACCTGCAATGTCGTCTTCTTTGCCGAAGAACCCGATGACCGGGACCTCCACCTCAGCGGCCGCTTCGGTCAGCACCGGGGAGATGAGGGCGAGCGCCCGGATCCCGTCATCTTCGTGTGTCAGGCGGAGGGCGGCGGAGGCGGCGCGGTCGAGGGCGAGTGCTCCGATCGAGTCCGATCGCACCCAGGGCGTGTCGGGACTCTCCATCCACCGGAGGGTATCCCGCAGATCCGAGGTCAAGCGGGTCGGTTCGGGCCAGGAGGGAAGCGGCTTCCGGGGTGCCCGGGCGCCCCGAAACAGATCCGGCCCGACTACCGCGAGCCCATGGCGGGCGAGGCGCCGGGCGAGCGACTTGACCGACGAGGATATGCCGGCCCGGCCGTGTATCAGCAGGACGGTGGGAAAGGACCCGGCGTGGTCGGGCCGGGCCAGGTACCCGCGGTTGTGGCGTATGCCCGAGAATATGTCGACCCCACCGTAAAGGATCTGGTGGGTTCCCTCACCTTTCAGCAATGCCATTGCGGTCCTCTCGATCAGTCGGTGAGCGTAGTCGGCCGGACCGACCGCACCCGACCGGAGTGCAGCACCTGCCGGGCACCGTCGACCTCGACGACCAGCCCGCCGGACTCGTCGATGTCGACGGCCGTCCCGGGACCGCCGCCGTCCCATGTCACGGCGTTCCCGATCGTGGCGCTGCACTCCCGATACTCTGCACTCCCCCACCGGTCGGCTCCGGCCGCAACCCCCGCCAGCAGCTGATCGGCCCATTCCACCGCCAAGGAGCGCCCGGCGAGCGGACCGGCATCCTGACCGGACACCGCCGCCACGCCGGGCGGTGGCCCGGGCCAGTAGAGGTTGGCGCCCAGCCCAATCACGAGCGTGGTCCCGAGGCGTTCGGCCAGCAGCCCGGCCACCTTGTCGCCGGAGGCGTTGACCACGTCGTTCGGCCACTTCAAGCGGAGCTCGGAGCCGAGCACCCGCCTGGCCGCCAGCCCGGCGACGAGGGTGAGCAGCGGAACCCGCTCTGCCGGCCAGTCCGGCTCGAATATCAACGACGCCGCCAGCGCCCTGGGTGCGTTGAGCCACTCGGCACCCCCCCGCCCGCGACCCGCCTGCTGTTGCGTTGCGGTCACCAGGCACGGTACCCCCGAGTAGCGGGATCGGGCCTCGTCTTGGGTGGATGCAACACGGTCGAGGTGATGGACGACGTAATGTGTAGCCAAGCACGGCCTCCGGAGGTCTAAGGACACAAGCTTATGAGCAACGACGACCGCATCCGGCGACTGGAATCGCTGCGGGCCGAAAACTCGGCCGCCCACGAGCGCGCCGTCGATCGCCAGCACGAACGAGGCAAGAACACCGCCCGGGAACGCATCCAGATGCTCGTGGACAAGGGCTCGTTCCAAGAGATCGATACGCTCGTCCGCCATCAAGCCACCGGCTTCGGCATCGAGGCCAACCGCCCGCTGGGGGATGCAGTGATCACCGGCTGGGGCACCGTCGACGGTCGCAAGGTGTTCGTGTTCGCCGAGGACTTCACCGTGTTCGGCGGGAGCCTCGGCGAAGTGGTTGCCGACAAGATCACCAAGGTCATGGATCTGGCGCTCGAGGTGGGAGCGCCGCTGCTCGGCCTGAAGGACTCGGGCGGTGCTCGAATCCAGGAGGGGGTCGTGTCGCTGGACGGGTACGGACGGATATTCGAGCGCAACGTACGGGCCTCCGGGGTCATCCCTCAGATCTCGGTCATCATGGGTCCGTGCGCCGGCGGGGCCGTGTACTCACCGGCACTCACCGATTTCGTGTACCAGGTGAACGAAACCAGCCACCTGTTCATCACCGGGCCGGATGTGATCAAGACGGTCACCGGCGAGGACGTGACCTTCGAAGAGCTCGGCGGCGCCCATTCGCATGCCAGTGTGTCTGGAGTCACTCACTTCGTGGCCGCCGACGATCACGCCGCTATGGAGGAGGTTCGCTACATCCTGTCGTTCCTCCCGGCTAATAACCTCGAGGCGCCCCCCCACTTCACGCCGAGCGACAAGCCGGACCGGATGGACGAGGAGCTCACGTCCATCATCCCCGATTCGCCCAACCAGCCCTACGACATGCGTCACCTCATCGAGCTGGTGGTGGACGATGCGGAGTTCTACGAGGTGCACGAGCACTACGCCAAGAACATCGTGGTCGGCCTTGCCCGGCTCGACGGCCACGCCGTCGGCGTGGTAGGCAACCAGCCGTCTGCCCTGGCCGGGACGCTCGACATCGACGCGTCCGTCAAGGCAGCCCGGTTCGTTCGCTTCTGTGACAGCTTCAACATCCCGCTGGTGACCTTTGTCGACGTCCCGGGGTTCATGCCGGGGGTCGACCAGGAACACGGCGGCATCATCCGCCACGGAGCCAAGCTCCTGTACGCCTATGCCGAGGCCACGGTTCCCAAGATCACAGTGATCACCCGCAAGGCATACGGTGGGGCCTACGTCGTCATGAACTCACGCAGCCTCCGAGCCGACCTCGTCTACGCCTGGCCGTCCGCCCAGATCGCCGTCATGGGAGCCCAGGGCGCCGTCAACATCATCCATCGGCGCGAGCTGGCTCAAGCCGCCGACGCGCCGGAGGTGCGTACCCGCTTGATCGCCGAGTACGAGGAGATGTTCAACAACCCGTACCTCGCAGCCGAGAGCGGGCTGGTGGACGAGGTGATTCTGCCGCGGGAGACCCGCCCCCGGCTGATACGGGCCCTGGACATGCTGCGCACCAAGCGAGAAACGCCTCCACCCAAGAAGCACGGAAACATGCCCCTTTGATGGAGTCTCTGCTCATCGCCAACCGGGGGGAAATCGCACTCCGGATCATCCGCACGGCCCGTGAGATGGGTCTGCGCACCATCGCGGTGTACTCGGAGATCGATCGCGAGGCCCTCCATCCCAAGCTGGCCGACGAGTCATGGGGCATCGGCGGGGCTGCCGCAGCCGATTCGTACCTGAACACCGGGCGGGTGCTGGAGGTCGCGGCCCAAGCCGGCGCCGATGCCGTGCATCCCGGTTACGGATTCCTGGCCGAAAACGCCGATTTCGCCCGCGCCGTGGTGGAGGCCGGTCTCGTCTGGGTAGGCCCCCCGGCAGATGCCATCGCCACCATGGGGGACAAGATCGCCAGCAGGGTGGCCGCTACCGCCGCCGGGGTGTCGGGGGTGCCGGGGACGAGCAGCGCGGCAGCAAGCCCGGACGAGATCGTGGCCTTCGCCGCCGAGAATGGGTATCCGCTTGCCTTGAAAGCAGCCCACGGCGGCGGTGGAAAGGGCATGCGGATCGTCCGGGGGGACGAGGAGGTCGCCTCTGCGCTGGAAGCCGCCGCCCGGGAAGCGCAGGCGTACTTCGGTCGGGCCGAGGTCTACGTCGAGCGCTACCTGGAGCGGCCGCGCCACATCGAGGCGCAGGTGATCTTTGATTCTCACGGGAACGGGTTCTTTCTCGGTGAGCGGGACTGCAGCAGCCAGCGCCGCCATCAGAAACTGATCGAGGAAGCTCCCGCGGCCGGGGTATCGGAGGATTTGCGGGGGGCGATCGGTGAGGCTGCGCTGGCGGTGGGCGCGGCGTGCGGCTATGAGAACGCCGGCACGGTCGAGTTCCTCCTCGAGCCGGACGGCAGCTTCTACTTCCTCGAGATGAACACGAGGCTCCAGGTCGAGCATCCGGTCACGGAGATGGTGACCGGGCTCGATCTCGTCGGGCTCCAGCTGGATGTGGCGAACGGAGCCGAGCTCGAGCTGTACGACGTTCCGCTCGTCGGACACTCGATCGAGATGCGCATCAACGCCGAGGACCCCGGCGCCGGATTCAGGCCCTCCCCCGGGCGCATCACCGCATACCGGGAGCCCGGCGGGTTCGGAGTTCGGGTGGACAGCGGAGTCGAAGCGGGCTCCACGGTCAGCCCCTACTACGACAACCTCGCTGCCAAGCTGGTCGTGTGGGCACCCACCCGGGAGCGTGCCATCGCCAAAGCGCTGCGGGCAGCAGAGGACTTCGAGATCGGGGGAATCCCGACCACCTTGAGCGCCCATCCGCTGCTGCTCACCCACGAGCTCTTCCAGAAGGGTGAGCACTACACGAGGTTTGTCGAAGAGCTGGTTGATTTCTCAGGGCTGACGGGCGACGGCGGTCCTGCCCTTCCCGAGGAAGAGGAGACCACCCTGCGGGAGGCGACCGTCGAGGTGGGAGGACGCCGCTTCGACGTCAAGCTGTGGTTCCCGGAAAGCCAGCTGACGGGCACGGCCCCCCATCGCCGCCCTCCACGACTGGATCGGGGCACGGCCGGTGGGGATGACGGTGGAATGATCTCGGCGCCCATGCAGGGAACGATCGTCAAGGTCACGGTCAAGGCGGGCGACCAGGTGAAAGAGGGCGACACCATCTGCATCCTGGAAGCGATGAAGATGGAGAACGAGATCAAGACACCCGTGGCGGGTGACGTCATCGACCTCAGGATCCAGGCGGGCGACAGTGTCGCCAACGGGGCTGTGCTGGCCATCGTCAGGAGCTGAGGTTCCAGCGTCCCCGCCGGACCGCCCTCGCTAGGGCCGGTATTCGCCGAACACCTCTCGCAGCACATTGGAAACCTCGCCGACGGTGGCGCCGGCGGCCAGAGCGGCTTTCATCGGGTGGAGCACGTTCTCGGTCCCGGCTGCCGCCGTCCGGACGGCTGCAAGCTGTTCCGATAGGTCGCCTCTGCTCGCCTTGAAGGCGCTGAGCCGCTCTACCTGGTGGCGCTCGAGCTCCCGGTCCAGCGCCAGGGGCGGAACATGCTGGGTTTCTTCGGTGTGGAAACGGTTGACTCCCACTATCACTTGCTCTCCGGAGTCGACCGCCCGTGCCGTCCGGTAGGCCGACTCCTCGATCTCGGCCTGCACGAGGCCGTTCTCCACTGCGGCGACCGCACCGCCGTTGCGGTCCACCCATTCGATGATCTCGAGTGCCTTCAACCCGAGCTGATCAGTGAGGTGCTCGACGACATAGGAGCCGGCAAGGGGATCGACCGAGTCGGTGACGCCGCTCTCATACGCAATGATCTGCTGAGTGCGAAGGGCCAGGGTGGCCGCCTCCTCGGTTGGCAGCCCGAGTGCTTCGTCGAACGAGTTGGTGTGGAGCGACTGCGTCCCGCCCAGCACCGCGCTCAGCGCCTCGAGCGTTGTTCGAACCACGTTCGTGAGGGGCTGTTGTGCGGTGAGGGAGCTGCCGGCAGTCTGGGTGTGGAACCGCATTCGCCATGAGGGGGGTTTCGAAGCACCAACCCGCTCCCGCATGAGGTGGGCCCACAGGCGTCGGGCCGCTCGGTACTTGGCGACTTCCTCCAGGAAGTTGCTGTGCGCGTTCCAGAAGAAGGACAGGCGGGGCGCGAAGTCATCGACATCCAGGCCTGCCGCCTGGGCGGCCTCGACGTAGGCAAGCGCATTGGCCAGCGTGAACCCGATCTCCTGGGCAGCGGTCGAGCCTGCTTCGCGAATGTGGTACCCGGAGATCGAGATCGTGTTCCAGGCGGGCAGCTGGTCGGCGCAATAGGAGAACAGGTCGGTTACCAGCCTCATCGAGGGCTGGGGTGGATAGATATAGGTGCCGCGGGCGGCGTACTCCTTGAGAATGTCGTTCTGGACCGTTCCCCCGATGTCGGCCGCATCGACCCCTTGTTCCTCGGCCACCAGTTGGTAGAGCAGGAGGAGGGCGGCGGCGGTGGCGTTGATGGTCATGGAGGTCGTGACCCGGCCGAGGGGAATCCCGTCGAGGAGGACACGCATGTCCGCCAGCGAGTCGATGGCGACTCCGACTTTTCCGACCTCGCCCGTGGAGCGCGGATCGTCGCTGTCGAGACCCATCTGGGTGGGGAGGTCGAACGCTACCGACAGCCCGGTTTGCCCGGCCTCGAGCAGCGCCTTGAAGCGCCTGTTGGTGGCGGCTGCGTCACCAAAGCCGGCGTACTGGCGCATCGTCCAGAGCCGGCCCCGATACATGGTCGGGTAAGGGCCGCGGGTGTAGGGGTAATCACCGGGAACACCGAGCTCGGGCTCGCGGTCGGGGGGGCCGTGGACCACATCCAGGGGAATATCACGGGGCGGTTTGGAATTCGCGGAGTTATCCATAGCTCGGTATATGCTGGCCGAGAGCAGATGGTACCCGGGAACCCCGCGGGTCCCCACGCCTTCTAAACCAGGTACATGAGCTTGCCCACCCCCCAACCAACGATTCATCAGGCCGAATGGCGCGAGCGGCGCACCCGGCTGGTCCCGGCTCTCGCCATCCTGCTGGTGGCGGGTGTGTTGATGAGCGCCTGGGTGGGGTTGTTCGCATTCCTGTCGAGCAACCCGTCGGCCAAGGCGTACGACTGGGTCGATGACACCCTGATCCCCGAGACGAACCCGGCCGGAATCCCCGAGTTTCCCAACCTGAGCCGGCTCTCGACGTTGTTCTCCGCCGACGGCGTGCAACTGGCCGAGCTGTCGCTGCGCGGGAGCCTGCCGGTCCCGATCGAAGCCATCCCCGATCATGTGAGCGGCGCCATCCTGGCCGCCGAAGACGGCGACTTCTTCACGCATCGGGGCGCCGACTTCTCATCGACGCTTCGAGCCGCCGTCGCCACGGTGCGAGGAACGTCGATTCAGGGCGGTTCGACGATCACCCAGCAGGTCGTCCGCAACCTCGGCATCGTCGGAAAGGAGAAGACGGTCCAGCGCAAGATCGCCGAGATCGCGTGGGCGGCGGAAATGGAGCGCAAGTATTCGAAGGAGGCGATCCTCGAGTTCTACCTCAACTCCGTGTACTTCGGCTGGAACGCCTACGGGATACGGGCCGCCGGCCTCGAATACTTCGGGAAAGAGCTGAAGGACCTCTCGGTGGGAGAGGCGGCAGCACTCGCCACGGTGATCCGCAACCCTTCGCTGTATGACCCCCGCGACACCACCCCGAACGAGCGAGGCCAGATCGGCCAGCTGCTGGTCGAGGAGCGCCGGGTCAACGTCCTCAGCGAAATGGTCGAAGCCGGGCAGATAACCCAGGGGGAAGCCGACGCTGCCGCATCGGTCTCGTTGAGAGCCTCGGTCATCCCACACCAGAACTTCCCCGAGCCTGCCGAGCTCATCCGGATCTCGGCGGTGGGTGCACTGCTCAACGATCCCAAATTCGACGCAGTGCTCGGCACGACCGCCGAGGACAGGCTCATCGCCATCTTCGGTTGCCCCGCCGACGACGTGGACTGCGAGCTGGAGTCGCGCCTCAAGGGCGGGCTGGTCATTACCACCACCGTCGACTTTCACTTCCAGGAGCGAGCCAACGCCATTCTCCGGAACTGGTTCCCACTGTCCCCCACCGGCGGGGCGGCGCCCACCGGCGCCATCACGACCGTCGACAACAAGACGGGCGCCATCAAGGTGATGGCCGGAGGCCTCGACTTCGGCGACGACGTCGAGGCCGGGCAGCGGGATTACAACCTGGCAACGGAGGGCCAGCGGCAGCCGGGCTCGTCGGCCAAGCCGTTCGCACTCATCGCCTACCTCGAGCAGGGTGGCAGCCTCAACTCGTATTGGAACATCTCCTCGCCGCTCGTGATCGAGTGCGACGTGCCGTGCGGGGAGAACGGCGGCTTCGAGTGGACGGTGCGGGGCGGCCGGGTAGCCGGCGGTCTGCGAAGCCTCGAGGCATCCACCTACTTCTCGACCAACCCGACCTTTGCCCAGATTGCGGTGGAGGTCGGCCCGGAGGCGATGGCCGAGGTCGCCAACCGCTTGGGAGTGTCTTCGGAGCTTCCGCTGGTGTACTCGCTGGCGCTGGGCGCCGGCGAGGTCAGCCCGCTGGATATGGCGGCCGCCTACTCGACTATCGCCAACTACGGGATCAAGAACGAGCCGTACCTGATCCAGCGGATCGCCGACGAAGAGGGCAATGTTCTGTTCGAGGCCGAACCGACCCCCGAGCGAGTCCTCGACGAGACCCTGGCCGCAGTCGTTGTCAACACGATGAAGAAGGTCGTTTCCGTCTCGGGGGCCACCGGCAACGCCGCCAACATCGGCCGCCCCCAGGCCGGGAAGACGGGCACCAACCAGAGCTTCCGTGATGCCTGGTTCGTCGGTTACGTTCCCCAGTATTCGACTGCGGTGTGGGTGGGGTACGCGGACGCGCAGATCCCCATGACCAACATCACCATCAACGGGCAGAACTACAGCCGGGTGTTCGGCGGCAGTGTGCCGGCACCGATCTGGAAAGAGTTCATGTCGGAGTTCTTGACCGACGTCCCGGTCGAGGATTTCCCGCCCATCCCACCCGGCTCGAGCAAGTACTACGTGGTCCCGTCGACCGAGGTCCCCGACCTGATGTCCGACCCGCTGCTGACCGAGGACGCGGCCGGGCAGCTCGTATATTTCGCCCACCTCAATCCAGAGTTCGTGGAAGTCCCGTCACTCGAGCCGCTCGGGACCATTCTCAGCCAGACACCCGAGGCGGGTGCGAGGATGAGCCACAACGGGACGGTCGTGATCGAAATCTCCAACGGCGAACCACCAACCTTCCCGCTTCCCAACCTCATCGGCATGACGCGCACAGAAGCGAACCTCGTCATGGCGCAGAAGGCCGCTGAGACCGAGATCCTCGTTGCCCTCGTGCCCGAGTTCCAGGTGACCGACCCCGAGTCATGGGGACGGATCATCCTGACCAGGCCGCCGGCCGGCACCGAGGTGGGCGCCGACGACGTCGTCACCATCGTCATCGGGCGGGCGCCCGACAGCTAGCCGGCATCAACCTGTGCGTCGTTGAAATGCACCAGCTCACGGCGAAGGGCCGGCGTCAGACGCCTGGCGAGGTGGGGAGGAACCGGTGGAACCGTCGACCGCACCCACAGCCGTGAGTCCCGACCCACGATGAGGCCGGCCTGGGCGAGCACCGGCGTGTGGACGGGACGCCGAAGGGGACGCCGCTGCTTGGCGGCCTGGATGAGCCGGAGCAGGTCGGCAACCGCGCCCGCCCCGATGACGGCGATCCAGTAGCGGCGCACGTACTGGTGATCGGCGGGATATCCCGCGGGCGCCGTCCACAGCCGAGGCCGGATCATCGGACGCCGGTGGGCAGTGGGCCGGATGCCGGGAGGGGGGCTGCAGCCCGCGATGCCGGGCACCGGAATGGGAGGACGAGCATTTCGACGTGACATCGCGGGCTGCATGAGGTATTAATACTATCTAACACTGTATAACGTCAACGGGTATGGTCCAGGACGCGAAACTTTTCTCCCGTCGGCGGCGAGGGCATGCCCGAGCCCGGCACCGCGGCCGAGCTTGCCGAGAAGCGGCGGCAGATAAACTCTGGTCATGCCGACCTTCAAGGAGCTCGTGGCCGCAGCCCGGGAGCGGATCCACGAGGTGAACCCCGCCGAAGCCGCCGCCGCCATCGGGCGGGCGGTCTTCATCGACGTGCGAGAGAGCGATGAGTACGCGCTGGGAGCGATCGCCGATGCCACCCACATCCCCCGCGGGGTGCTCGAAAGCACGATCGGGAGCCGGGTGCCCGATACGTCGTCAGAAATCATCCTCTACTGCGCAGTGGGTGAACGATCGGCGCTGGCCGCCGTATCGCTCGAAGACCTGGGCTACGACAACGTGAGCTCGCTGGCGGGTGGCGTCGAACGGTGGAAGCGAGAGGGCCTGCAATGGGACACGCCGCTCACGCTGCGCGGCGACCAGCGCAGCCGCTACAGCAGGCATCTGCTGCTCCCCGAGGTGGGTGAAGCCGGACAGGCCCGGCTGCTCGACTCGCGCGTCCTGCTGGTGGGCGCAGGCGGCCTCGGATCCCCCGCCGCCCTCTACCTGGCGGCGGCGGGAGTGGGCACCCTCGGCATCATCGATCACGATGTGGTCGATATCTCCAATCTGCAGCGACAGATCCTGCACGGGGTCGATCGAGTGGGGAGCCCGAAGGTGGAGTCGGCGCGGGAGACCCTGCGCAACATCAACCCGGACGTGACGGTGGTGGCCTACAAGGAACGGCTCGGCGCCGACAACGTGCTCGACCTGGTGGCGGCGCACGATGTGATCGTCGACGGCGCGGACAACTTCCCGACCCGATACCTCCTCAACGACGCGGCGCTGCACGCAAAGCGGGCTGTGGTACATGGATCGGTGTTCCGGTTCGAGGGCCAGGTCACCGTCTTCAAGCCATATGAGGGCCCCTGCTACCGCTGCCTGTCGGCCAGCCCGCCGCCGGCGGATCTGGCGCCGTCGTGTGCCGAGGCGGGCGTGCTGGGGGTCTTGCCGGGCATCATCGGATCCATCCAGGCCCTCGAGACCGTCAAGCTGCTGCTCGGCATCGGCGACCCGCTGATCGGCACCTTGCTGGCGTTCGACGCCCTCGACGGTGAGTTCCGACGGCTCACCTTCCGCCGCGACCCCGGATGCCCGGCCTGCGCCGACGAATCGGCCCCACCCCGCCTGGTGGAGTACGACGAGTACTGCGTTCCGGCCGGCACCGTCGCCCGGGGATAGCGGGCACCCGGTTCTGTTCAGACGCGTCGGGCCGGTGTCCTCCGGTTCAGCCCGGTGCGACACCACACGGGCCCCCGACCCACGTGCTTGGC
Organism: Acidimicrobiia bacterium; assembly: GCA_041619515.1. GTDB lineage: Bacteria > Actinomycetota > Acidimicrobiia > Spongiisociales > SHLN01 > SHLN01. The sequence goes on along the minus strand of JBFKDW010000012.1, from coordinate 7,107 downwards.
ATGCTTTTCGCGATACCCGTACAATCCAGGCGGGCATCAAGGAAGCGGAGCACATGCCGACATTTTTCGTATGAAAAGCTTCCTGGCCGCGCACGCTGGGCGTTGGCTGAGCATCGTCCTGGCCGTGTCGCTTCTGCTCGTGCCCGGCACCGCCGCCGCCGACCCCCCCGACGAGCCCACCTTCACCTTCTCTGGTGGCGGGTACGGGCACGGCACCGGCATGAGCCAGTACGGGGCGCAGGGTCAAGCGCTGGAGGGCCGGAGCTGGCAGCAGATACTCGGCGCCTACTTCACCGGCGTGAGTTTCGCCGAGCTCCGCCCCGACCCCCTCTCCGGTCAGATCGGCGACGAAGGGCCGGTGTGGGTGGGGCTAGAGCAGAATCTGACTCACCAGGACATCCGGGTGTGGCCGCTGGCGGGAACTCCGCATGCGGTCACGGTGACCCGCGGCGCAGAACGTGCCGACGTGTTCCCCGGTCCCAACAACATCATGACATTCCAGTTCACGCCCGACGGGTGTTTGTTCAGCGTCGGTGCTACGTCCTGGCCGGCCGGTCCGTGCAACTTCGATCTGGAATGGGACGGCTGGTCCGACTCGCCGACCGTCGCGCTCGACACGACGGTGGTGGACGCCGATCCCTCGTGCGACCGGTCCGGTGAGCGCTGCTACTCGCGGGGAACCCTCCTCATTCGCCCCAACGCCGCCGCCGGTGACCCGGTGACCGGCTTCCACCTCGTTGCGCGAGTGGACATGGAGCACTACCTGTACGGCTTGCTGGAGGTTCCCTACAGCTGGCACCCCGAGGCACTGGCCGCACAGGCTGTTGCCGGCCGCTCGTATGCGGCAAACAAGCAGGCGCTGCGGGGCTCACCGGAGGAATCCGCGCTCCGCCAGGAGCTGTGCTGGTGCCAGCTCTACGATTCGACCGTCGACCAGCACTACGCCGGCTGGGGCAGGGGCACCGCCGAGTGGCTGGCTGCGGTCGACTCCACCGCCGGGACCGTGCTCTACCACGCCGAAGTAGCCGCCCCGCCATTCCATCCCAGGCCGGGTGAGCCGATCGCAGTCCCGACCTACTACTCCTCTTCCACGTTCGGCCACACCGAGGATTCGGGGGTGGCCTTCGGCTCCGCCTTCACACCCGGCTACCTGGTGGGCGTGCCGGATCCCTGGTCCCTTTCGCCGCCGGCGGGGAATCCACTCGGCACGTGGGAGGAGGAGTTCACCGCCTCCCAGCTCGCAGCTCGGGTAGGGCTGGACGAGCTGGAAGACGTGACGATCATCTCGTGGCTCCGAGAGGGGACCCAGCACCAGTCGGCACTGCAGGTCACGTTCTCGGGAACCGACAACGGGGCGCCCGCCTCCGTGACCCGCTACGCCCGCCACCTGCGAACCCAACTCGGCCTGTACTCGATGCAAATCACCTCGGTGGAGAAGTTCGTGCCCGATGGCTGGGTGGGCACCGGCGGCGGCGACAGTGCGGCCGACCAGGTCGCCATGCACGAACCCGGCACCGGCCGGTGGTATGTCCGCGACGCCGACGGAACCGTCCGCCCGGCCTTCTACTACGGCATCCCCGGCGACATCCCGATGACCTGTGACTGGGACGGGCTCGACGGCGTGAGTACCGTCGGCCTCTATCGGGCGGTATCGGGCTTCATGTACCTGCGGGACTCGAACGACTTCGGGATTGCCGAGAACGACTTCTACTTCGGCATTCCCGAAGACGTGCCCATCTGTGGTGACTGGGACGGGAACGGGACCGAGACGATCGGCGTGTTTCGGCCCTCGAACCGGACCTTCTATCTGGCAAACACCAACCAGACCCAGTTCGCCGACATTGCGACGGTCCTGGCAGCTCCGGGCTCGGTTCCGCTGGCAGGTGACTGGGACGGCGACGGGCTCGACTCGGTCGGCCTCTACGATCCGGTGAGCCGGACGGTTTCGCTGACCAACTCGCTGGCCAACCCGTCCATCGACATCAGCTACGCCTACAACACCATTCCCGAGGACAAGATCATCACCGGAGACTGGGACGGCGACGGCGTCGACACGGTGGGGGTGTTTCGCCCGCCGGACCTCACGTTCTATCTTCGGGACGACTTCACGATGCCGTACGCCAATCACATCATCGAATTCGGCCAGGCGCACATGACCCCGGTCGCCGGGGTGTGGGACGCCGGTTGACACCCGTCTCGCTCGTCCTGGTAACGCACAACTCCCAGGCGCATATCGAGGCGTCCCTCGGGATTCTGCTGAGCGACCCGGACGGGCCCGAGGAGATCATCGTGGTCGACAACGCCTCGACCGACGACACGATCGCCATCGTCGAACGGCTCGGTGTCAAGCTGGTCACCCTGGACGAGAACCACGGGTTCGCCTACGGCTGCAATCTGGGCGCGTCGCTGACGCGCGGTGAGGTGATCGCGTTCCTCAACCCCGACACCGAGCCGGCGCCCGGCTGGCTTCCTCCCCTGGTTGCGGCCATCGCCGACGAATCGGTGGGAGCCGCCATGCCGGTGATGGATCTCACCTACTCCCCGGGTCACTGGTTCACCTCCGGCAGCTCCCTCACCTACCTCGGATTCGCCTGGTCGACCAATAGTGGCGAGCCCATCCCAGCCGGATTGACCGAGCGGGAGGTCCCGTTTCCCTCGGGCGCCGCCTTTGTGATCAGCCGGAGCCTGTTCGACCACCTCGGCGGATTCCGCGACGAATACTTCCTCTACCTCGAGGATGTCGACCTCGGCTGGCGCCTCCGGCTCATGGGCCTCAAGAGCGTCCAGGTGCCGTCGGCCCGGGTGTCGCACGACTACGAGTTCGAGCGGCATGAACGCAAGATGTACTACCTGGAGCGCAACCGCCTCCGCATGGTCCTGGCCAATTACCAGCCGGCCACGCTGGTGCTGCTGGCACCGGCGCTGGTGCTCGTTGAGGTGGCAGTGGTGGCGGCCGCCATCCGTCACGGCTGGATCGACCAGAAGATCCAGAGCTGGCGCGACTTCTTCCGGCTGCTGCCCCTCCTCCGCCAGGAGGCCGACCGCTCCCGCTCGATTCGCACCGTGAGCGACGGTGCGATCCTGGCCACGATGGACGCCGCCTTCGACGGGATCAACCAGTTCGAGATTCACCCGCTGGTACGATCAGCCAGCCGGCTCGCCGTCTGGTATCTCCGCCTGGTGCGGCTTTTCGTCTCCTGAGCCAGGCAGCCGCGGGCTTCTTTGACCCCTCACCGAACGACGCGACGCGTGGGAATCGGCGCGAGCCACGGCGCGATCTTGTGAGTGTTTTCACAATTTCACAAAGGGTCTTTCGACCCTACGATCACGGCTTCGCCAGGAGTCAAGTCGTCACTATCCGGTGGTAGAGCCGGGCCGCGGTACTCGAGCCTGGGAGGAACGAAATGACGCCAGATTCTTGGTCGGGAAGGCGAATCGCGGGATATGCGGGGGTTGCGTTCGGCGCAATAGTGATCGTTGGTTTCGTGATCGGTCAGCAACCCGTCTACGACGACTCCGCGGCAGATGTGCGCAAGTTCTTCGTAGACGACGACGTGGCGATCCACACGGGGACCTGGCTTGCCGGGTTGGGGCTCGTGTTTCTGTTCCTTCCGTTCGCAGCAGGTCTGAGGAGCCTGCTGGCCGAGGCGGACGACGGAGACCATGAGATGTGGGCGCGATTGTCGTATACGGGCGCGGTCCTGGCGACCGCCATCTCGATCGTCGGCCTCTCGTTCCATGAGGTATTGAGCCAGGGCACGGCCGAGCAACTGTCAGATGCCTCGCTGGTGGCGCTGAGTCGGTTCGATACGGTGATATTCCTCGCGCTGCTGCCGTGGGCCATGGGGCTGTTCCTGACGGGGGCGGCGGTCGTGATCATTCGCAGCGGGGTGCTGGCTAGATGGATCGGATGGCTGGGAGCCGTCGGCGCGCTGCTCATGGCAATCGGAACCCTGTGGGTGTTCGGAGAAGACGACGAGAGTGCCCTCGCTCTGGTCGCCGCCATTGGTCTTCTGATTCCTTTCGTGTGGACCCTCGTCGTCGGCGTCAAGCTCATCCGCCCGGGCAGTGGCTCAGCCCGGCACCTGGTGGGCAGGGACAGGGAGGTGACTGCCTAGAGCCCGCCTGATTCTGGGGTGCGGCTCGCCCGAGCTCGAGCTGGCGGCCGGCCTCCCGGGCTAGGACCAGGCGCCCGCCACTGCGTACTGGCCCCCGGCCCCGAAGCTGACGACCGCAGTTGCGGGATCCGGCTGGTGGTCCAGGAGGAGAACGAACTCGCCGGTGCTCGAGCGGTACACGCCGAGAGTGTCGGTGCCGTCTGCATTCCAGTCGCCGGCCAGCACCTGATCGGTGGGAAGAATATCGGCGCGCGGCACGGCCAGGATGTTCCCGAGTGCGTTGCGCCCGTCGGCGAGGTAGAGCATCCCGGTCTCCGGTCGGTAGACGGCGGCGCTGTCATGGCCGAGCCCGAACCAGTCCCCGGTGAGCGGCACGTCACCGGCTTGCCCGAAGCGGAACTCGACGTCGGCGAACCCGAGCGAGTTGCTGTTGCGCAGGTAGAAGGTCGATTTCGAGGGCCGGTAGATCCCGATAGTCTCGACGCCGTCGCCGTCCCAGTCGCCGCACAGCGGCACATCTTCGGGTATTCCGTAGAAGACGGCGATATCGGCGATCCCAAACGAGTTCGTGTTGCGGAGATAGAGGTAACCGGAGGAGCGGCGGTAGAGCCCGACGGTGGTGTCTCCGTCGCCGTCCCAATCGCACGGCACCGGAACGTCGGAAGGCACCCCGTAGTGGAAGCCGGAGGCCCAGCCCTCGAGGGTCCAGGTTCCCCGGTCGCCGTTGTGGAGCCCCACCCGATCTGCACCGGCCGGAAAGGCGAACGCTCCGTCGCCGCCCGGCGGAGAGGCGGCCAGGCCCTCGGGGCCTCGCATGAACACGACGGTCACATACAGCGCACCGTCGTCTCGCACCACGACACCGACCCCGGCGTAGTTGTAGTTGCCGACGACGTTGGCCTGATGTGCCGGCGAGGCCCAAAAGGCCCGGTCGAGGCCGTCGACGTCGTATCCCACACCCACGTTCTCCCCGAGCGCATACCAGCCGGTGGTGACGCTTCCCAGCGCCGGGTTGTGACAGATCCGCTCACCACCCCCGCACCGGTCCTCCGACTGGAACCGGCTGTGTTCCCTGGCATCATCGACGAGATCCCAGTAAGCGGCGAGCGGGGCAAGGCTCAGCTCAGCCCGCCGCTGGTTGATGAGACGGAGAAACTCCGATTCGGCGACGGCCTCGTTGGTGCCGGCGGCCCCGGCTGGGAGCGCCGCAGCCGTCAGAGCCATGAGCAGGGCCGTCATGAGCAGGAGGAGCTTGCGAACCGTCAAACTGGTGAACGCTTTCAGTGATGTTGATAGTCACGGAAAGCATCGGCAGGCCCTCGAAATCCTTGACGCCGCCCACTCGCCACCCGGCAGTGGATGGATGCGATCGGACGCGCCCGCCACGGCGCTCGACCGTCTAGTCGGCCCGCATCGCCGCCACGAAGCCCGGCTCGACGGTGAGGGTGAAATCGGCGATGCCGAAGGTGTTGGTCATCCGGAAATACACCTTGTTGTCCGATGGCCGATAGACGGCGACCGTATCGACGCCGTTGCCGTTCCAGTCTCCGGCCAGAATGCGATCGGACGGCGCCCCGTAGAAGAACTCGAAATCGGCCGGGCCGGTGTCGAGGGTGTTCCGGAAGTACACGTATCCGGATGACTCCCGGTAGAGGCCGACGGTGTCCACCCCGTTCCCGTCGAAGTCTCCGGTAAAGGGCCGATCGCCCGGCACCCCGTACCAGTAGCTGAAGTCGGCGACCCCGGTCCCTAGCGTGTTCTTGATGAAGACCTGGCCGTTCCGGTAGATCCCCAGGGTGTCGTCGCCGTCGTTGTCCCAATCGCCCACGATGGGTATGTCACCGGCTACACCGAAGTAGAACTCCTCGTCTGCGAACCCCTGCGTGTTGCTGTTGCGGAGGTAGACGAAGCCGTTGGAGGGGCGGTACATGCCCGGAGTGGCGGTGCCGTCGCCATCCCAGTCGCCCATGAGCGGGACGTCGGCCGGAGTCCCGTAGTAGAAGGCATTCGTCGATGCTGCGACGTGGATCTCGTCGAGGAGGTTTATCTCGGATCCCGGGTCGACAAAAGCGATCGAGTCGCACTGGGAGCCGGCGGGGCACGGGCTGGCGTATTGAACGAAGGGAAGCGGGCCGGGCTGGAACCAGTTGGTGAGCGGGAACTGGTAGGAGGTGGTGGGGCGACGCATGCCGTCCCGATATCCCCACCACCCGGGCTTCCACGACGGGTCGACGTCGGTGTCCCATATCCACCAGTCATGGCCGAGCGGGTTGGTTTGATCCTTGTTGAAGTAGATGAAGCCGACCAGGTTGGGATCTTCTTCTACGACGGTGAACAAGTCGCGAATCCACTGGTTCTTGTCTCCCCCGGCGGTGACGCTGCCCGTCTGGGCGAGCAGGAACGGCTTGTCCGACGCGCCGGGGATGGTGTCGCGAGCCTCGTTGACGTACGGGAGGACCGCCTCGGAGGCTTCGAGCCAGCCGTTGTACTCGTCATGAGATCCGAAGTTGTAGGTGCTGAATGAAATGATGTCGACGATCTCGTCGCCCGGGTAATAGTCGGCGAGGCCGTAGGGCGGTGCCGACCAGCCGTTTGGAGAGAACGCCCACCGCACCTTGTCAGGGTCGGTGACCGTCGACTCCACGATCGAGCGGATCTTCTCGTAGCCGATCTTGAAGTTCGGGGGGTCGTAGCCGTACGGAACCCAACCCTCGACGTAGCCGTTCATCTCCTGCATCGGAGCAATGATGAGAGACCGGCCCTCGCCCATATCGAGCCACTCCTTGACCTTGCCGGCCCACACGGCGATCTGAGCGTCCAACGACGAACCGGCGATGGTGGCGGCGTCCTGGGTGAACTCCAGGTTGGCGAACGGGGTGGCGCCTGCCGCCCAGATCTTCTCCAGCTTGTTGACCGTCCAAACCTCTTCGATGGTGTGAAAGAGGCCGCCGAAGGACGCGTCCCGCCAGGCGTTGCCGGCGATGTCCTC
>JBFKDW010000011.1:0-49580 GCA_041619515.1 Acidimicrobiia bacterium | reverse complement strand
GGAGGCAGGGCGGATACGGGCGGCCGCCGCCGAGGTCCTCCAGGAAGCCGAACATACCCGCGCCCAGGCACGCGCCGAAGCCGACGCCGACATCGCCCGGCTGCGAACCGAGACCGAGACGCTCCGTCAAAAGGCCGAGCAAGTGTTCGCCACCGCTCACGAGGATGCCGAACGTGAGGCCCAGTCGGTTCGGGACAAGGCGGCCGCTGAAGCGGCCAAAATCACCGCAGACGCCCAGAAGGATCGGGTGGCGGCCGAGAAGGCACGCAAGCAGTCGGAGATGGCGCTCGAGAAGGCGACGGCGGCAGCCGAGAAGGAGGTGGCTCCTCTGCGAAAGGCGGCCCAGGCCGAGGCCGACGGACTGAAGGCAGAAGCCGCCAAGAGCCTCGAGGCAGCTCGGGCGGAGGCTGCCAAGCTCATCGAAGAGGCGCAGGCGGAACGCCAGGCGGCCCGGGACCGGGCAGCCGGCGAGGTCGAGAAGGCTCTATCCCTGGCGAAGGAAGAGGCCGCTCACATCCGCTCCCAGGGCGAGGCCGACCGCAAGGCAGCCGAGGCCGAAGCGAACACGCTCACAGCCGAAACCGAAAAGGCCCTGGAGCAACGCCGCCGCCAAGCCGAGGAAGAGGCCGCCCAGATCCGCGCCAAAGGCGAGGCCGACCGGAAATCTGCCGAGCTTGATGCGGCCGAGATCCGCAAAGGGCTGGCACCCGTCAAACAGGAAGCAAAGGCGATCGTGGACCAGGCGCAGCTCGCCGCCGAGAAGCTCCAGCAAGAGGCGGCCGAGAAGCATGCCGAAGCAGAACGCAAGCTGAAGACGATCGCACAGCGCGAGGCGATGCTCGACAATGCCAACCGGGATGCCGAGCACATTCTCCGCAGCGCCCGTGAACAGGCCGCGGCCATCACCGCCGAGGCCGAGCAGATCCTCGACAACGCCCGCACCGCCTCCAAGGACGCTCAGGAGGCGGTCGACCGGATCCGCTCCAAGGTGCAATTCGACAAGTCCGGCACCAAGAAGGGCCGACGGCGGCGCTAGCGGCGGGATCGGACCGGCAGAACCACCGGCCCGTCCGGGCCCTCGATCACCTTCACGGCCGCGCCGAAGTGCCGGGACACGGTGTCCGCCCGCAGCACATCGCCCGGCGCTCCCTCCGAGACCACGCCACCGGCCACCAGGAGCATCACCCGGTCGCCGAATTGGGCGGCAAAGGTGAGGTCGTGGAGCGTGCTGATCACCACCAGCCCGGCCTCATGGCGCAGCCCGTCCACCAGCTCGAGAACCTGCTGCTGGTGGCCCAGGTCCAGTGCCGTGGTTGGCTCATCGAGCAGCAGCACCGCAGCATCCTGCGCCAAAGCCCGCGCCAGCACCGCCCGCTGCCGCTCGCCGCCGGACAGGGTTGACACCCGCCGTCCTGCGAAATCGGCGAGATCGAGGCGCTCGAGGACACCGGCGACCCGTTCGCGGTCTGCCGGGCCGTCCATGCCCCAATACGGGATATAGGGGGTCCGGCCGAGCATCACGTAGTCGAACACCGCGATGCCGTCCGGAATGATCGGGGCCTGCGGTACCACCGCCACCCGGGCGGCGATCTCACGGCGGCGCATGTCGGGAAGTCGCCGGTCTCCCAGCACGATGTCACCGCCGGCCGGGATGACCCCTGCCAATGCCCGGAGCAGGGTCGTCTTGCCGGCGCCGTTCGGGCCGACCACAACCAGCCATTCCCCGGGCGCGACCTCGAGGTCGATACCATCGAGCACCTGGGTGCCGTTGTAGCGAACCGTAACCCCACGGCCGCTCACACCGCTCACGCCGCCACCTCCCGGCGGGTAGCGAGTATGAATGCGAAGAAGGGCGCTCCCACGAACGCGGTCACCACCCCGATGGGCAGCTCTCCACCCGATTGAACCGTCCGGGCGGTGAGATCGGCCACCATCAAGAACGCGGCGCCCCCTATGAAGGACACGGGGATCAGGATGCGGTGGGACGAGCCGACGGCGAGGCGCACGATGTGGGGAACGATGATGCCGACGAAGGCAATGAGGCCGCTCACTGCGACCGCAGCGGCCGCGCCCAGTGTGGCCGCCGCCACCACCGCCAGCCGCACCCGGGCGGGGTCGATCCCCAGGGTCGAGGCTTCCTCCTCCCCCACCGCCATGATGTCGAGATGGCGCCGGTAGGCGACGAGCACCAGCCAGCTGACGACGGCGTAGGGGAGCAGCGTACGCACATCCCCCCAACCGGTGGTCCCGAGCCTGCCCAGGATCCACGAGAACACCTGGCGGATGGTGTCGGCGTGCTGCTGCTGCAAATAAGTCTGCAGCGCGGTGAAGAAGGCCGCCACGGCCACCCCGGACAGAATGAGCGTGGCGCCGCTCCGTCGCGGGCCGCCCAGTCGGGCGAGGCTATAGGCGGCCACCACTGCGACGACGGCCCCGGTGAAGGCGAAGGGGGCGGTGACCGAGGTGGGGAGGCCCCACACGATGGCAGCCGTCGCCCCCAGCCCCGCCCCTGCCGCCACCCCGAGCAAATAGGGATCGGCGAGCGGGTTCCGAAATACCCCCTGGTAGGCGGCCCCGGAACCGGCCAGGGTGGCACCAACCAATCCGGCCAGCACGAGCCGCGGCACCCGAATCTGCCATACGATGGCTGCCTCCTGGCCGGACAAGCCCGAGTCGATCCGCACGAACGGTATGTGGTCGAGAACCTCGAGGACGGCTCCCCACGGGCTCACCCCGGCAGGGCCGAGCACGAGAGAGGCCAGCGCGGCAACCGTCAGCACCGCCGACGACACGACCACCGGGCCGAGCCGGGGACGTGTTCGAGGAATCGAGGCGATGACGGCGGTCATGGGGCTTGCCCCTGCAAAGCTTCGAATACCTCGCGCATGAGGTCCACCGTGCGAGGGCCCCAGCGGCCCGCCACGTCCCCGTCGAGGGGAACGATGTTGCCCTCGACTACCGCCCGGATCGACTCCCAGCCCGGCCGGGCCGCCACCGCCTCGGGGGTGACCCCGAAGTTGGCGTCCGCCAGGAAGATGAACTCCGGGTCCTGATCGACGATGAACTCGGGCGTGAGCTGGTAGAACGGCCCGCCCACCCCGGCTGCGTCGGCGATGTTCACGAGGCCGAGCCTGGCGTAGATGTCGCCGATGAAAGACTCCGATGAGGCTGTGAACAGGGTGTCGTCCACCTCGTGGAAGATCCTCGCCCCACCGAGGGAATCGGCCGCGGCCACAATGCGGCCGACTTCTGCCGAGAGCTCCTCCGCCAGTGCGCCCGCCCGCCCGGCGCGTCCGGTTGCCTTGCCCACATTGAGCAACTGGGCGAAAGCACCTTCCAGAGTGTCGGGAGGACCGAGCAGCAGGAAGGGGATGTCGAGGGCGGCGAGGGCCTCGGGTTCCCCCTGGAAGTCAAAGGCCACGATCACGAGATCCGGTTCGAGGGCGGCAACCTCCTCGATGTTGAAGTTGAAGGAGTCGAGCTTGACGGTGTCGCGGGCAGCAGCCGGGAAGTTCGACGTCAGATCGGTTGCGACCACCCGGTCGCCGGCCCCGATGGCATAGAGCATCTCCGTGTGGGTGGCCGACAGCGAGACGACGCGGCGCGGCGCGGTCTGGAACGTCACGGGACCGAGATCCGAGTCGACCGTCACCGGAAATCCGCTGGCTCCCTCCCCCACCGTCGACGAGGTGGTGGCCGCCGACACCGTGGTCGGTGGGATCGACGGCAGCGTGGTTGCGGTCGCATCCAACGCCGTCTCCGACGTGGTCGGCGCCGGGGTCGAGGGCCGGCAGGCGACGAGCACGAGGCCGAACGCCACCAGGAGAAGTGCGCTCCTGCGCATGTGAATCCGCCTTTCGCGTCGGAAAGGACGGTGAGCCGGTTTGATGCGGGTCACCCTTCTCTCGAGAGCTATCCACTCCGGCCGGGGCAGGCGACCTGGCTCATCCCTGGCGGGCTTCACAGTTGCGGGACAGCGCCGGATTCCAACCGGACTTCGCTCTTGCGCTCGGGGAGACCCCGGCGGTTCGTGTCGACGAAAGCCTACCCGACTGGCTCTACACTCCGCACGTGGACGCCAAACGATTGTCGGTTCTCCTTGCGGCTGCAGCTGCCGTGCTCGGGGCGTTGTGGGCGCGCTCACGCCCGGTCAAGCCTCCCGCCCATCACGGCGCCTGGCAGCCGCGTCAACGGTGAACGTCGCAGTTCATCCCGTCGGTGAAACCGGGCGCCGCGCGTTGCGCATTCTGCAAGCCGAGCCGAGCGTGACCGAGGCGGTCGCCTGGGGCGTCACCGAGCACCCGCCCCGCACCCGCATGGTCGAGAGCCTCGACGGAATTGCGGTGGTGGTCACCGATCGTCACGAGCCAGACGAGCTCGCCCACCGCTGTCTCGAGGCCGGGGCATCACTGGTCACGACGGAGAGCTGGGGGGGCGAGCCGGGCCGGGAGTTCTCGGAGGCGGGTTTGAGCCTGGTAGTTGGCGCCAACATCGAGACCGGCATCGCCGTCAGCCTCGCCATGCAGGAAGCCGCCCTCATGGACGAACCGCTCGAAGTGAGGTTGGCCTGGACGGTGCGGGGACGGCCCCGCCGCCGGGGCGAGCCGATCCCCTTTCCCGGGCCGGTCGGTTCGCTATGGGCCAAAAAGGTCGAGCCGCAAGGATGGACTACCCGCAACATCCCGGTCGTGGCGTTCGAAGCGCCGGTGGACGGGGAATGGGCCGGAGCGATGGCCCAGGTCTCGGGAGCTCTGGGCGACGGCGTGCAACGAACGATCGTCGGCACCGCCGACCACCGGCCGTATCTCGCCGCCATCGCCCTAGCCGCCCCCACCGTGCCGGCCGCCCAGCACGCCTACCATCCCGGCCGCCAGTGGGCGGCGGCGGCACCAACCGCCTACCTGGATCGAGCGCTCGCCTCAGGGCTCGACGTCGCCAGCTTCCACGAGACCACGCCTGCCTAGGCGGTCACACGAACTCGATCCCCTGCGCCAGGGGAAGCTCGCCGCCCCAGTTGATGGTCGTGGTCTGGCGGCGCATATACGCCTTCCAGGAGTCGCTTCCCGCCTCCCGGCCGCCGCCGGTCTCCTTCTCGCCGCCGAAGGCTCCCCCGATCTCGGCCCCTGAAGTGCCGATGTTGACGTTGGCGATGCCGCAGTCGGATCCGAGCGCCGACAGGAACGTCTCGGCATTGCGAAGGGATTCGGTGAAGATCGCCGAGGACAGGCCTTGCCTGACCCCGTTGTGCACCTCGATTCCCTCCTCGAGGTCGCCCACCTCGATGATCCAAAGCACGGGTGCGAAGGTCTCCTCCTGCACGATGGCGGCATCCTTGGCGATTCGCACCAGGGTGGGCTCCACGAAGTTCCCGGGAAGGCTGTCGAGACGGTTGCCGCCGTAGACGATCTCGCCCCCCTGCTCCTGGGCGATCTCGAGCACCGTCATCATCTGTTCGACGGCTCCCTCGCTGATGAGCGGCCCCATCAGGGTCTGTTCTTCGAGCGGATCACCGATGCGCACCTGCTTGTAGACGTCGATGAGCCGGGCGGTCATCTCGTCCACGACGTCCGAGTGGACCAGCAGCCGGCGCAGGCTGGTGCAACGCTGGCCGGCGGTGCCGACCGCGGCGAACGTCGCCGCTCTCGTGGCGAGATCGAGATCGGCGTCGTCCATCACCAGGATGGCGTTGTTGCCGCCCAGTTCCAGGAGCGGCCGGCCCATGCGCTTGAGCACGGCCGGGCCGACGATGCGGCCCATGTTGCAGCTCCCGGTCGCCGAGATGAGCGGCACCCGCTCGTCGTTGACGAGGCTGTGCCCGACCTGCTCGTCGGTGCCGATCGCCAGATTGAAAACGCCCTCGAAGCCGGAGCCGTGCATGACCTCATGGCAGATCCGGGTGACCGCCACCGCCGACAGTGGTGTCCGCAGTGATGGCTTCCAGATGTTCGTGTCGCCGCACACGGCCGCGATGAAGGCGTTCCACGACCACACCGCCACCGGGAAGTTGAAGGCGGAGATGATCCCGCACGGGCCGAGCGGGTGCCATTGCTCATACATGCGGTGCCGTGGCCGCTCGCTCGCCATCGTCAACCCGTACAACTGCCGGGAGAGGCCGACGGCGAAGTCGGCGATGTCGATCATCTCCTGCACTTCGCCCTCGCCCTCGGCGAGTATCTTGCCCGACTCGAGGCTGACCAGCATTCCGAGCTCGTGCTTCATGTCGCGCAGAGCGTTGCCGATCTGCCGGACGTAGTCACCGCGTTTTGGCGCCGGGAGCATGCGCCACTCTCGAAAGGTCTCGACCGCGTTGGCGGCCACCGCGTCGTACTCCCGCTCCGTCGCCGTGGTGACCGTTCCGATCATGTCACCCGTCGCAGGGTTGATGGAGGACAGCTCCTCACCGGTCGCGTCCTGCCAGCCGGCTGCGTAGACACCGCTGCTGGTTCCGTCAAGGCCGAGTCGGTGCAAGATCGTCGCAGTGTCCACGGAACCTCCTTGTAGAGGCCACTCAGGCTAGATGCTCGGGCGGCGTTTCTACCCGCCTCCTGTGGATCGTCGAGCCGCGACCGGATGCGCCGCGGCTACGACGTGACCGGGGATTCCTCGGTAGGCAGCTCGACGAGGGGGCCGTTGGGAGGCGACGGAACCTGCGGTGTCTCGGTGCGGGTGCGGCTGGGTCGCACCGTTGGTGTGGCACGCGGCATCTCGAGAACCTCTTCGAGGACCACGAACTCAACGCCGCCCACGACATCGGAAATCAGGTTGTAGAACACCGCCGAGAGCGTGGCGAAGCCGGTGAGCAGGATGGTCGAGACGATGCTGAAGAAGACCATGACCCGGAAGTAGGACGGCCCGTCGAGGCTGATGTCTTCCTCGAATATCGCCAGGTCGTTGATCGAATCGATGATCGAATCCGGGATCCCGCTGTTGCGCAGCAATGACCAGGCGATGGCGATGCCGATGGATATCGCCATGACGATGATCAGGTTGAAGATGATCGAAACTTTGAGGACGGTCCACGGGTCGATCTTTCGCAAGACCCGCCGGACCCTACGGACAGCCATAGAACCCCTGGGTGGAACGGAACGGATTGTACCCACAACCGACGCTATGACCAGGGACTGAGGTTCCCAGGCCCATGCTCACGCCTCCTCGGCGGGCACGAGCGTGAACGCCGTCAAGCGGGCGTCCTTCTCCAGATTCATGACCTTGACGCCCGACGCATCCCGCTTCTGGCGGCTGATGGAGTCGACCCCGGTGCGCATGACGATGCCGTCGCTCGAGGTCACGAACAACTGGCTGCCGGGTGAGACGGCGCGGGCGGCAACCAGCTGCCCGCGGCTGGGCGTGATCTTGATGGCCTTGACGCCGATACCGCCGCGTTTCTGCTTGGGGAACTGGTCCATCTTGGTCCGCTTCCCGAAGCCGGCGTCGGTCAGGAGCAGCACTTCGTCGCCTTCTCCGTCCTGGGCGGCCGACACCACGAAGTCGCCCTCTCGAAGCTTGATTCCGCGCACCCCCTGGGTGCTGCGGCCCATGGCTCGGATCTCGCTCTCGGCAAAACGGATGCCCTGGCCCTTGTGCGTGAACAGCAGAAGATCGGCCTCGCCGCTGGTGGTTCGCACCGAAACGACCTCGTCGTCGTCGGCCAGTTTGATTGCGATGAGGCTCGCCTGGCGCGAGTCGTACTCCGAGAACTTCGTCTTCTTCACCTGGCCTTTGCGAGTGGCGATCACCAGGAACTGAGAGGTCTCGTAATCGCGGGTGTCGACCACGGCTTCGATCCGCTCGTCCGGGTGGATCTGCATGAATCCCTGGGCGAGGGTTCCCTTCGCCGTCCGATCCTTGCGTGGGATCTCGTGGGCTCGAATCCGGTAGACCCTTCCCCGGTTGGTGAAGAACAGCAGGTAGGCGTGGGCGGTGGTGTGGAGCAACTGGTTGATCACATCGTCCTCGCCGAGCTTGGCCCCCTGCACTCCTCGACCACCGCGCCCCTGAGCCCGGTAGGTGTTGGCGACCACCGACTTGACATAACCGGCCTGGCTCACCGTCACCACCAGCTCCTCGTCGGCGATGAGGTCCTCCATCGAGAAGTCGCCCTCGGCCGGCACGATGCGGGTCCGGCGGTAGTCGGCGAACTTCTCCTTGATGTCGGCGAGTTCCTTGGCGATGAGCTTGCGGCGCTTGGCCGGGCTCTTCAGGATCGCCTCCAGTGCCTTGATCGTCTTCTGGAGGGCGGCGAACTCCTCCCGCAGCTTCTCGCTCTCGAGGGCAGTGAGCCTCCGGAGCGGCATGTCGAGAATGTGGTTCGCCTGGATCTCGCTGAGCTCGAATCGCTTGATGAGCGATGCCCGGGCCACCTCGACGTCTGCTGAGGCACGGATGATCTTGACGACCTCGTCGATGTTGTCCACGGCGATGACGAGGCCTTCGAGGATGTGGGCTCGATCCCGCGCCTTCTGCAGCCGGAAGGCGGTGCGCCGCTCGACGACCTCCATCTGATGGTCCAGGTAATGCTTGATCGATTCGGCCAGGCTGAGGGTCCTCGGTATCCCGTCGACGAGGGCGACGAAATTGACCCCGAAGGTGTCCTGCAACGGCGTGAGCTTGTAGAGCTGGTTGAGCACCACCTGCGGCCGGGCGTCGCGTTTGAGCTCGATGACGAGGCGAGTCCCAACCCGGGAGCTCGACTCGTCGCGCAGGTCGGCAATGCCTTCGATGCGTTTGGCGTGGACGAGCTCGGCGATCTTGGTCAGGATGCGGTCGTGCCCGGTCTGGTACGGGATCTCGGTGACGATGATGCCGGTGCGGCCCTTTCGCACCTCGTCGATGTCGGTGACGGCCCGCACCTTGATCGAGCCGCGGCCGGTGGTGAGGGCATCACGGATGCCGTCTGTTCCCACGATGTAGCCGCCGGTGGGAAAGTCGGGGCCCTTGACGAACTCCATGAGGTCTTCGCTCGTGGCTTTGGGGTTCTCGAGCATGTGAACACATGCGTCGATGACCTCGCCCAGGTTGTGGGGAGGGATATTGGTCGCCATGCCGACGGCGATTCCGGTGGACCCGTTCACCAGCAAGTTCGGGAACCTGGCGGGCAACACCTCGGGTTGGAGATACTCGCCGGAGTAGTTCTCTATGAAATCGACGGTGTCCTCGTTGATTCCCTCGAGCATGTGGGTGGCGAGCGACTCGAGCCGGCACTCGGTATAGCGGTAGGCGGCCGGCGGATCGTCGACGGTGCCGAAATTCCCCTGCGGCTCGATGAGCGGGTACCGGGACGAGAAGTTCTGGCCGAGACGCACCAGCGCGTCGTAGATGGCACTGTCACCGTGTGGGTGGTACTTCCCCATGACGTCGCCGACCACCTGGGCGGACTTCTTGAACGGGCTGCCGGCCCGGATCCCATTCTCCTCCATCGAGTAGAGGATCCGGCGATGCACCGGCTTGAGGCCGTCTCGCACATCGGGCAGCGCCCGTGCGACGATCACAGACATCGCATAGTCGAGGAACGATGTCTCCATCTCGTCGCGGATGTTTACCTGGCCGATACTGGCGACGTCGGGTGGCATCAGATATCGAGGAAGCGGACGTCTTGGGCGTTGTGCTGGATGAAGGTGCGACGCCCTTCGACGTTGTCGCCCATCAGCGTGCTGAAGATCTCGTCCGCCAGAAAAGCGTCTTCCAGCTCGACCTGAACGAGCGTTCGAGTGGTGGGGTCCATGGCCGTCGGCCACAGCTGGTCGGCGTTCATCTCGCCGAGGCCTTTGAAGCGGTTGATGGTCGCCTTCTTACCGTTCAGGTCCTTGCGGAATGCCTTCAGCTCGGCATCGTCCTTGAGGTATGTCACGTGCTTGCCGTGCTTGGCGCGGTAGAGCGGCGGCTGGGCGATGTAGACGAAGCCGGCCTCGATGAGCTGGCGCATGTGGCGGAAGAAGAACGTGAGGAGCAGCGTCCGGATATGTGCCCCATCCACGTCGGCATCCGTCAGCAGGACGATCTTGTGGTATCGGGCCTTCTCGAGGTCGAACTCATCCCCGATATTGGCGCCTACTGCGGTGATCAGCGCCTGGATCTCGGTGTTCTGCAGCACCTTCGGGAGGCGGGCCTTCTCGACGTTGAGGATCTTGCCTCGAATCGGGAGGATCGCCTGCACACGCGAATCGCGCGCCTGTTTGGCCGGACCCGCTGCCGAGTCACCTTCAACGATGAACAGCTCCGACTCGTCGGGATCGCGCGACGAACAGTCGGCGAGCTTTCCCGGCAGCCCTCCTGACTCCAGCAGGCTCTTGCGCCGTGTCAGGTCACGCGCCTGGCGGGCCGCCAGTCGGGCACGGGCCGCCGTCAGGCACTTCTCCACGATCTTGCGCCCGTCGCCCGGGTTCCGCTCCAGCCATTCCGGGATCGCCTTGTTCAGCGACACCTCGACGAACGATCGGATCTCGGTGTTTCCGAGCTTCGTCTTCGTCTGACCCTCGAACTGGGGTTGGCGCACTTTGACCGAGAGCACGGCGGTGAGCCCCTCCCGGATGTCTTCACCCTGCAAGGCCGGATCCTTTTCCTTGATCAGGTTCTTCGCCTTGGCGAAGTCGTTCACAGCCCTGGTGAGCGCACGCCGCAGCCCCTCTTCGTGGGTGCCACCCTCGTGCGTGTTGATGTTGTTGGCGAACGTGAGGACGGTTTCGGTGTACCCGCTCGTCCATTGCATCGCCAGCTCGAGCTCGCCCTCTCTGCCGACAACCTCGACGTCGAAGATGCGGGCGTGCAGCGGCTCGCGCGAGCCGTTGAGGTATTTGATGAAGTCGACCAGGCCGCCGTTGTACTTGAAGACCTCGTCGGGGAGTTCCGGGCGCCGTTCGTCGATGAAGGTGATCTCGAGGCCCTTGTTGAGGAAGGCCATTTCTTTGAGCCGCGAGGCGACCGTGGTGTGGCTGTAATCGGTCCCCTCTGTGAAGATGTCGGGGTCCGCCCAGAAGGTGATGGTGGTGCCGGTTCGCTTGGCTGCCTTGCCCTTCTTGATGGGCCCCATCGGCTTTCCGACGGCAAATGATTGGGTCCATTGAAAGCCGTCGCGAACGACGAATGCCTCCAGGCGGCTGGCGAGGGCGTTGACGACCGAGACGCCCACTCCGTGCAGCCCGCCCGAGACCGTGTAGGCGCCCGCTTCGAACTTTCCGCCGGCGTGGAGGGTGGTCAGCACCGTGGTGAGTGCCGACTCTTTCGTCTTCTTGTGCCTGTCGACCGGGATGCCGCGCCCGTTGTCCTTGACCCGCACGCCACCGTCGGCCAGCAGCGTCACCTCGATCGAGGATGCGAAGCCGGCCATCGCCTCATCGACGGCGTTGTCCACAACCTCCCAGATCAGATGGTGCAGGCCTTTGGGACCGGTCGACCCGATGTACATGGCAGGACGCTTCCGGACCGCCTCCAAGCCTTCGAGGATCGTGATGTCACTGGCGTCATAGGACGCGTCAGATGAAGATTTCTTGGTTTTGGTTGCCACGCGATCGACCGGATTTCGGGTTATTTACAACTTTGTGATTATACCAGTCCCAGGGCGTATAACCCAAGCTAAATCGGGCACTTTGCGTGGTTGTCGGGGACTTCCCGCCGCCCGTTTCTCTCGCTTCCCGACCCGTGTCCGGGGCCGCTCGCCGACACTCAGAACGGTTGCCTCGCAACCCGGAGTCGCACGGCGTCGACGATGCCCTCACCGAGCGCTTCGTCGAGGCGGCGGAGGAGTTCTCCGGTCCGGTACCGCAGCACCGAGACCGTGGCAGCGTCGGCGACGTCAACGAGCAAGACACGGTCGCGCAACCCGGCGGGCCGTGCCTGGCTCGCCCACGGCTCTCCCGCGATGTTGGCCCAATCCACGCTCACCCGCGCCGCGGCATCGGGTGTGGAGAGGCCGAGTTGCTCCAGGAACGGGGCCAGCATCTCACCGATGGGATCGAGGGTCACCTGGCCACCACCTTCCCGCCCGATTCGACATCCCACAGGGCGCCGGCGATGTCCCCGACGTCGTCGCGACGGGCACTCGACAAGAACGCCTGCGCTCCCGGCAGGCGCGTTATCACCGCGTGAGCCCTGGCCTCATCGAGCTCCGAAAACACGTCATCCAGTATCAAGACCGGCGGGTCATCGTATTCATCCGCCAGCAGGTCGAAGGCGGCCAGCCGCAGCGCCAGAACCACCGAGCGTTGTTCTCCCTGGCTGGCATGGGTGCGAGCGTCCCGCTCGTCGAGCAGTATCCGAGGCTCGTCCCGCTGGGGGCCCGCCGTCGTGACCCGCCGGTCCATGTCGCGTCGCCGGTGATCGGCCAGGACTGCCCGCAGTTGAACGGCCAGGTCGGCCTCAGAGCCCGCTGGGTCCGCCCAGGCCGACTCGTAGACCCACGTGACCGTGTCTGGCCCCAGGGCGCGGTAGGCGGCCTGAAGGAAGGGCGTGAGCGCAGTTGCTGTGGCAACACGATGGTGGACCACCCGGGCACCCGCCGCAGCAATCGCGACCTCGAAGCTCTCCAGGGCCGTGACATCGGCCAAGGGGCCCTCAGCACGCAGGAGGGCGTTGCGCTGGCGCAACGCCCGCTCGAACTCGCTGAGATCGGCCGTTGCCGTAGGCCGTAACTGGCCCGCCAGATCGTCGAGCAGGTCGCGCCGCAGGCCGGCGCCGCCTTTGATCAGCTCCAGGTCGTCGGGTAGAAACGTCACGCATCGCAAACGGGAACGGAGCTCGGCGTTGCGGGCGGGCCGTTTCCCGTCGAGCAGCACCGTGCGGCGCTGGCTGCGTGACAGCAACACCTCGATGGTGTGCTGCGACACCGGGCCGGCCACCGCGCCCCGCAGCACCGCGGTCTCGGCGCCGGTGGCGATGAGCGCTTCGTCCGGGGCTTTGCGAAACGATCGAAGATTGCTCAAGTACGAGATCGCCTCCAGGAAGTTCGTCTTGCCGGCCCCGTTGTCACCCACCAGCAGGTTGGTCCCGGGGTCGGGTGTCACGTGGAGCTGGGGATAACTGCGGAACTCCTCGAGCTCGATCCAATCGAGCTGCACGGACTACAGCCTGACCGGCATCAACAGGTAGAGAAAGTCCGGCGATCCGGCGCCTCTCAGAATCCCCGGCTTCAGCCCGTCGAGAACCTCGAACACGATGTCGTCGTCATCGATGGCGCTGACACCGTCGCTCAGGTAGCGGGGATTGAAGGCAATGGTGAGCTTCTCCCCCGTGTACTCACCCTCGACCCGTTCGGCTGTGCCACCCACCTCCTGCCGGTTGACGCTGACATCGACGCCCCCCTCGCTCATCTCCAAGCGCACCGGGATGTGATCTTCGGCTACGAGCGAGGCCCGGTCGATGGCATCGAGCATTGCCGTCTTGCCGACCGTCAGCCGGTTCGTGTACGTGTCGGGGATCAGCTGGCGGTAGTTCGGGAACGCTCCCTCGATGAGCCGCACGATGAGGGACCCTCGTTCGGAGGAGAAGCTCGCCTCCCGCTCGCCCACATTGACATTCACTTTCTCCGCCCCCACAGTCCGGCCCAGCTCTCGGAGACCTCGCACCGGTACCAGGCCGGAGCCACCCGGGTCGACACCCGGCAGGTCCCGAACCGCCAGCCGATACGAATCCGTCGCCACGAGTCGCAGCGCTCCTTCGTTCGGCTCGAACAACACCCCGGTGAGTATCGGTCGCGCATCATCGTGTGACGCTGCCACCGACACCTGGCCGATCGCCCGCACCACCTCGTCACCGTCGATTTCGATGCCCCCGGCAGCACCCGTCGCGGCGTCGAGACGCGGGAAATCGTCCAATGCCAGCTGACGCAGACGAAACGAGGGACCGTTCCCCGTGATCTCGACCTCACCTTCGTTGGTACGAAGGGTGATCGCCCCCGGAGGAAGCTTCCGCACCGCCTCCGCAGCCAGCCGGGCCGGAATCACCGCCCTGCCTTCCTCGAGCGTCTCCACCTCGAGGCTGGTGTGCACGGTCATCTCCAGGTCGCTTCCGGTGACCCGCAGCCGGTTGCCCTGCACGTCACAGAGAATCCCCTGCAACACCTCGACGGGCGCCCTCGTCCCGACCGCTCTGGTTGCGCGGGCCAGTACGTCGGCGAGGTCGTCGTGTTCCGCTCTCAAGTGCACAGGCTGTCTCCTTCTTCTTCTTTTCTGGATTTCAAACTGGTAGGAGTAGTAGTAGGGGGTGTGGATTGTGAGTAACCGGCCGCGTACGCTGGTGGTATCGGAGAAAACTCACGCCGTGCGTTGTGTATGACGTGTGAGCTTATCCACTGCGTGTGACGCATGGCAGGCTTGGCTGGGGACGGGAAGGCATCGACCAACAGGCTTCGGGGGGTTGTCCACACCGGGTCTGTGCACAGAGAGGGGGCCATCGGGTCAGCCGCCACGCAGGTTCTGGGAGAGCGCGGTCACCTGGTCGAAGGTGGTCTTGTCCTCGATCATGAGTGCCTTGACGCGATCGAGCGCATGCATGACCGTGGTGTGGTCCCGGCCACCAAATGCCCGGCCGATCTTGGGCAGAGACAGGTCGGTCAACTCCCGGCAGAGATACATGGCGGTTTGACGGGCACGAACCAGGGGCTGGCGGCGGCTCGGCCCGATGAGGTCGGCGGGGCTCAGCCCGGAGGCGGCGGCGGTGGCCCCGATGATCTCATCGGGATGGAGTGGACGCTGGCTGGCGGCGGGGATGAGGTCCTGAAGGACGTCGGTGGCCATGTCCAGGGTGATTTCCTGCTGGGTGAGCGCGGCGTATGCCGTGATGCGGGTGAGGGCGCCTTCCAGTTCTCGAATGTTGTTGGGAACGTGGGCGGCGATGAACTCGAGCACCGCTTCGGGCACCTCCCGGGGCGCGAACTCGGCGTTCTTGTGGAGGATGGCGAGGCGGGTCTCGACGTCGGGCGGCTGGATGTCGGTCAACAGCCCCCATTCGAAGCGGCTGCGCAGGCGGTCTTCGAGCGTCGAGAGGTGCCGGGGATGGCGGTCGGAGGTGATTACGAGCTGGCTCCCGGCCTGATGAAGTGTGTTGAAGGTGTGGAAGAACTCTTCGAGGATCTGTTCCTTTCGCTCGAAGAATTGCACGTCATCGAGGAGCAGGATGTCGATGCGTCGATAGCGGTTCTTGAACTCGTCCATGCGTTTGCGGCGAATGCCGTCGACAAAATCGTTGAAGAAGTCCTCGGACGTGACGTAGCGCATCACGAGATCCGGGTTGATCTCGCGTGACTGGGTGGCGACGGCGTGCAGGAGATGGGTCTTGCCGAGGCCGGCCGGCCCGTAGATGAACAGCGGGTTGTAGTGCTTGCCTGGTTGTTCGGAGACTGCCATGGCGGCCGCGTAGGCGAACCGGTTGGAAGGCCCGACGATGAAGTTCTCAAAGGAGTATTTCGGTGCAGCCGACGGGGGGCTCCCAGGCTCGGCGGTGGCGGCGGCCCGTGGTTCTTCCTCCAGGACCACGGCACCTTCTGGATCGATTGCGGCCGGGCGGGCCTCGAGCCGGACCTCCGCTGCGTCGTAGACGTCGGACGCGATCTGAGTCAAGAGTGTTCGGTACTTCTCGTCCACCCACCGGAGATGAAACTCGCTCGGGGTTGAAATCGACACGATGCCATCGGCTTCGCCCAACAGCTCGAGGGGCTCTAGCCACGTCTGCCAGGTAACGGGTGTTACGCGATTGCGAAGTGCCTGGCGATACTCGTCCCAGGCGGCACTCACAGATTGGGGTTTCAAATGTCCTCCGCCTACTTCAGATCCGTCCACAGAATTATCCACAACGTGTGGAGAACCGAGTGAAGGTCCACGACCGCCCCACTGTCGTTATCCCACTAGGAAGGACTCGGTCCAGCGCCGCGGCATTATATGAGGCGCGACGACGGGCCTCAAGAACGACAAAACCCGCGCTACGTGCGACTTAGTGATAAATATTTCGGCGTCACTTCTGCCGAGCGCGCCGCACGTTCTTCTCTCTTCGTATTCGCGCGATCGGCCGTTTCGACGGGTGCCCGCTTTTGACGCGTCTAGAAAAACATTCGCGGATTGCGGGTCGCCGGAGCCGGAAACCCGCAGAACACGGCGGCTACCTTTGACATAGGTGGGGCCCCTCCGTAGGCTTTCCCGATCGGACGGAAGCTATGAAGCGAACCTATCAACCCAAGAGCAGACGGCGAAAGCGCAAGCATGGTTTTCGCGCTCGCATGAGCACGCGAGCCGGACGCGAGATCGTGCGCCGTCGCCGAGCAAAAGGCCGGAAGCGCCTCGCGGCGTAACGAACGGTTCGCCTCACTGCGCAATCACGCCGACTTCGAGCGGATCTACCGCCGGGGACGTCGAGTGCGTAATTCCGCGCTAACAGTTTTGATGCTGGAAGGACCATCGGTGGTGCCGAGAGTTGGTATCGTCGCCGGCAAGAAAGTAGGGAACGCAGTCAATCGGAATCGGGCAAAACGGAGGTTGCGGGAGGCCGCTTCCCAGGCCAAGCTCCGCTCTCACACCGATTACATCTTGATTGCGGGCCCCGAATGTAACGAGACTGCGTTTCGAGACCTCGTAGCAGCCGTCTCCGGGAAGGAAGAGCAGTGAGAGAGGACCTCGGCCGGCACCAACCGGCTTACTGGATGCGGTGGAGCATCCGCGCCTATCAGCGGACGGTGTCGGCACGGACCGGTTCGCACTGCCGCTACCTCCCGACCTGCTCGGCCTACGCCATCGAGGCGATCGAGGTCCACGGCGCTGCTCGCGGCGCCTGGATGGCCACGAAGCGCGTGCTCAGCTGCAACCCGTGGGCGACCCAGGGGTTCGTCCATCAGCCGGTGCCGCCGCGACGGGAGCGCCTCGATGTTTGATCCGATCAGCGAGGTCCTCGGCTCGATTCTCGCCCTCGTATACCAAGTATTTCCAAATGTCGGCCTGGCGATCATCGTATTGACAGTGGTCGTCAACCTGGCGCTGTTTCCGCTCACCCTCAAACAGACCCGCTCGATGAAGGCGATGCAGGAGATCCAGCCGCTGGTCAAAGAGCTCCAGAAGAAACACAAGGACGATCGGCAGCAGCTCAACGAGGAGATGGTCGCGCTCTACAAGGAAAAGGGGGTCAACCCGGCCGCCGGCTGTTTGCCGATGATCGTTCAGCTCCCGATCTGGTTCGCCTTGTTCAGCCTGCTGCGCAGCTTCCGCGGCGACAACCCGGTCAAGTTTCTGGGTGGCGATACCGATCTCGCCGCCGCCATCGTCGACGGCCAGACCCGGTTTCTGGGCCTGGACATGGTCGTCTCGCCGAACGAAGCGGTGCAGGACGGCATCACGACCGCTATCCCCTACCTGATTCTCGTGGTGTTCATCATCGTGACCGGCTACTACCAACAGGCCCAGCTCACCAAGCGTCGGAAGCTGGACGGATCGGCCGCCAACGACACCCCGCAGGCCAAGCAGATGCAGACGTTCACGAAAGTCCTCCCGGTCGTGTTCGGGTTCATCTCCTACACCCTCCTCGCCGGCGTCGACCTGTATATCGCGTCGGGCCAGGTTGTCCGGATCGGCCAACAGGCGTTCATCCTCCGACTCGACGAGCGCCATGCGGCGGCGGCGGCCGCTATCCCGCCGGTGGAGGAACCGGAACCCGTCACCGAGCAGCCGGTGAAGAAGGAGTTTCAGGGCTCGAAGAAGAAGCAACAACGGCGCCGCAGGAGGTATTAGTCAACCGTGGAGTGGGTAGAAGTACGCGGGAGCAGTGTGGACGTCGCGGTCGAGGCCGCCCTTGCCGAGCTCGGCCTTGGCTCGCGCGAGGAGGCCATCATCGAAATCGTCGAGGAACCGACGCGCGGCTTCCTCGGCATGGGATCCCGGGAGGCCCTCGTACGGGTGTCCCCCAAGCCGAAGTCGAGCAAGCGGACGCGGCGCCGCAAGCGCCCAGACGGAGGCGGGGGTGGTGGCGATGGTCGCGGGCAGCAGCAACAGGGCCGCGACCGACAGGGACGCACCGAACGGGGTCGGGACCGGTCCGGTCAACGGTCCGGCAAGAGCGGCGGCGGCCAGGAGCGTGACCGCAAGCCGGACGGGGCAGGAAAGGGTTCGGGTGGTGGCCAGAACCGGGGTGGACGCCCTGCCCGCCAAAACCAGCAGTCAGACAAACGTCAGCAAGCAAAGGAACGGACGATGGAAGAGGCGACCACTCCCGAAGTCGAGATAGACGCCGAGGGCCAGGCGGCTGTGGTGGCCGAGTTTCTCACCGGGTTGCTCGATAGTTTCGGGCTCGAAGGCAACGTGACCACAGCGGTTGAGGATGAGCTCATTCTGGCCGAAGTCACCGGGGAACAGACCGAAGCACTCATCGGTCCGAGAGGATCGATCATGCAGTCGGTCGGCGAGTTGACGCGCACCGTGGTGCAGCGCAAGACGCATCGCCGGGCCCGTCTTCGCCTCGATATCGGAGGCTATCAGGAGCGCCGGCGGGAGGCGCTGCGGATCTACACGACGAGGCTCGCCGAACAGGTGCTCGAAGACGGCGGTGAGATCATGCTCGAGCCCATGAATCCCGCAGACCGCAAGACGGTCCATGACGCCGTAGTCGACATCGAGGGTGTCAGCAGTTTCTCGGAGGGTGAGGAACCGAATCGCTCGGTGGTTATTGCCCTGGCGCCGGGTGTCGAGCCGCGCTCGGCCGGCGGGGGGAGCTCTCCGGAAGACGACGCGGTCGCCGAGGCAGACGAGGCGTCGGAAGAGGCCGGTGGCGCAGAAGAAGAATGATGTTCCCCGTGGAACATCACTCGACTATGCCCTGAGGGCTGCCGAGTATGCCGGCCTTCAGCTGACACCCACCCAATGCGCCACGCTGGAAGGGTACGCACAGTGGCTGGAGCAGGAGGCGATTCCGGCCGGTGGCCTCGGTCCGCGGGAAGCGCCCCGCATCTGGTCGCGGCACATCGGGGATTCGCTGACGTTCGCGGCGGGGTGGCCGCACCCGCCGGGAGAGATTCTCGATATCGGCACCGGGGTCGGCCTGCCCGGCATTCCGCTTGCCATCGCCTTTCCCGACACGGTGGTCACGTTGCTGGATCGAGGCGGGCGACGGGTTCGGCTCCTGCATCGGGTCGTGCGCGTGCTCAACCTGGAGAACGTGGTGATCGCCCAGGGTGATGCGTTCTCGGTGGCCGACGAGTGGGGGGGCCTGACGATGCGAGCCTCGATCCCACCTCCGGAGGCGATCGGCCTCACCAACCGGCTGCTCGAGCCGGGATCGACGGCAGTTCTCGGCCTCAGTACCCGCGACGACGAGCCGGAACGAGCGCGAGATCTCATTTCGCTGGCGGCGGCGCTGGGACTGACCGCAGAGGTTCGGCGAGTTCCGAAGGAAGTACTTGACGGGACTTCGTGGCTTCTTATCATGCGCTCGTGAGCGAGACTCCGACCACGATTGCCATCGCCAACCAGAAAGGCGGCGTCGGCAAGTCCACCACCGCCATCAACCTCGGTGCGGCATTGGCGCTGCAGGGGGAAAAGGTGCTGCTCGTGGACCTCGACCCGCAAGGAAACGCCACCTCCGGACTCGGTGTCGACCGGGCCTCGATCGAGGCCTCGGTGTACGACATCCTCGTTTCCGAGCTGGCCGCCGAAGACGTCATCGAACCGACCAGCGTCCGCAACCTCCATGTGATCCCTGCCACCATCGACCTGGCGGGAGCCGAAATAGAGCTGGTGTCGATGTTCTCCCGGGAGCAGCGGCTTCGCAACGCCCTCAAGCACCTCGATGCCGACTACGACTTCATCTTGATCGACTGCCCGCCATCGCTTGGGCTGCTGACCATCAACGCCATGACGGCCGCCGATGAGGTCCTCGTGCCCATTCAGTGCGAGTACTACGCGTTGGAAGGGGTCGGACAGCTGCTCAAGAACGTCGAATTGGTCACCAACAACCTCAATCCGAGCCTGGTCGTCGAGGGGGTCGTGATGACGATGTTCGATGGCCGAACCAACCTGGCATCGGAGGTAGTCGATCAGGTTCGGGAGCACTTCGGCGAAACCGCCTACGACACGATCATCCCCCGCACCGTTCGCCTGTCGGAGGCACCGTCGTTTGGGGAGCCAATCGAGGCATTCGACGAGATGAGCCGCGGTGCGATCGCCTATCGGGAGTTGGGCCGAGAGTTTAGGAGGCGTCATGGCCGAACGTAAAGGTGGGTTGGGTCGAGGGCTGGACGCTCTCATCCCCCAGGGCGAGGCTACGACCGGGGCGGCCGCGGTCGGGTTTGCGCTCATTCCCCTCGACGAAATCAAACCCAACCCGAGCCAGCCGCGCACGACCTTCGACGAGGCGGCGCTCAAGGATCTGGCCGATTCCATCCGGGAAGTGGGTGTCCTGCAACCGGTGCTCGTGCGCGCCCGTGCCGACGGCTTCGAGCTGGTGGCCGGCGAGCGGCGATGGAGAGCGGCACGACTTGCCGGAATGGTCGACATCCCGGCGGTGATTCGAGACGAGGACGAGGAACAGTGGCACAACCTCACGGAAGCGCTCATCGAGAACGTGCAGCGCGAACAGCTCGGGCCGCTCGAGCAGGCTGCCGCCTTCAGCCAGCTGATGGAGGATTTCGGGTGGACACACGAGCAGGTTGGAAAGCGGGTCGCCAAGAGCCGCTCGACCATCACCAACACGGTCAGGCTGCTCCAGTTGCCGGCCAGCGTCCAGGGGCTGATCGAGCGAGGGGAACTGACGGCCGGTCACGCCAAGGCATTGGTGGCGATCGAGGATCAGGTCTACGCCGAGCACATCGCCAAGCGCGCCGCCGCCGAGGGATGGTCGGTTCGCATGGTCGAGGAAGCAGCCCGCGCTCGGGCCGGCACCGGTGGCACCGCCGCCGGCCCCCGGGCCAAGAGCCAGCGGCCCCCGGAGCTCGCCTCGCTCGAACAGCGGCTGGCCGAGCGGCTCGACGCCAGGGTGAAGATCAACTACAACGGCAGGACCGGCAAGGTCGTGCTCAATTTCAGCGGCCTCGAGGAGCTCGAGCGCATCTACCGGGCGATGTTTGGGGAGTAGGGCCGCCGGGAGGCACTCACTCCTCGGTCAGAAACCCTTCGAGCGCCGCCGCGATGGCCTTGCCGAGGGCCTCGTCCAGCACGACGGCGGCAACCACGACGGCCGGAGATCGGGTCTCTCGCAGGATGGAGGTCGAGCGGCCCTGCGATGGCAAGCCGAGCGCCCGGCCGAGGTGCTGGCCAAGGCGAACACCGACCTCACTGTGGCTGGTCGGAGTGGCGAAGTGATAGACACCGGGCTCCCCCGGATCAGGCTCGGTGATGCTGATGACGAAGTCGGCCCCGCTGTCGTTGGCGTGACGGGCGCGGAGCGACTCGTCGGCCCACACATCCTCTGATCTGGTAATAATTGGAACAGCAGCGAAGTCGGTGAGGGAGGCGGCCAGCCCGGAGGCGGCCAGCCAGGCGCTCTCTGCCTCGGCCTTTCCCCGACACGAAGGGTCGACGGCTACCCGAAGGCCGGCGATGGACCGCGGCATGTCGCGCAGCCACTGGCGCTCGGCGATGGCGTGCCGTCCCGTCTCACCCATGGCCCGGCCGACTCGCTTCAGCTCGGCCAGGACGACCGGTCCGAGCATGCCATCCTCGGCCAGTCGGCGGCTTTCCTGGAACTCGATGAGGCCGCGCTGGGTATCGGGCCCGAAGATCCCGTCTTCCTTGCCGCTGTCGAACCCCAGCAGGTTGAGTTGCCGCTGCAGCAAGGCGACGTCGTCTCCCCGCATCATCGGTCGTCGGTAGTAGAGAACCCGGTCCCCGATATTGCGGTCGGCCTCCACCAGCTCACGCCACGTGTCGGGGCCGACGATGCCATCGGCGGGAACGCCGCGACGCTCCTGGAACGCCCGGACGGCCGCCTGAGTCACGTCGTCGAACGTTCCAGTTATATCCAGGTCATAGGCGAGGCGAGCGAGGCGCTCCTGAATATCACGGACGGCCTCGCCGGTGTCGTTGCGGCGATAGAGACGCATGCCCAGATGGTAGAGGCGGGCGAGCCGAACGTAGGCCTTGTCGGCCGGGCGCGCACGAGGGCCGGGTTGGTGGGAACCCGGCCCTCAGCGTTGCGGTGGGGGACCTGTTAGATGAACTCGGCCAGCTCGTCGAGGAGAGCCGCCTTGGAACGTGCTCCCACCAGGCGCTTCTTCTCGACGCCGTCCTGGAAGAGGATGAGGGTGGGGATGCTCATGACGTCGTGTTGCATGGCGACCTGAGGGTTCTCATCGACGTTGAGCTTGGCGATGGAAATCGTCTCGGTTTCTGAGGCGACTTCCTCCAGGATCGGTGCCACCATCCGGCAGGGGCCGCACCACTCGGCCCAGAAGTCAACGAGAACCGGCTTGTCGCCGCTCACGATGTCGGTGAACGTGGAGTCGGTGGCGGTGATGGTGTTGTCAGACATAGTCATCCTTGTCGTGTGCGAAGTATCGAGATGGTAACCAGCAGAAGGGGAACTTCATTCCTGGTCTGCCAGCCACCGTTCCGCATCGATCGCAGCCATACATCCGCTGCCTGCCGCCGTGACGGCTTGGCGGTAGGTGTGGTCGGCGACGTCGCCCGCTGCGAACACGCCGTCGACCGATGTCTGCGTGCCGGGACCTCGATACACGATGTACCCCGCCTCGTCGACATCGAGCTGGTCCCGGAACAACTCGGTGTTCGGGGTGTGCCCGATGGCGAGAAACAGTCCTCCGGTCTTGAACTCGGAAACCTCATCCGTCACGACGTTGCGGACCATGAGCCCCTCGACCTGGCTGTCGCCGAGAACATCTTCCACAACCGTGTCCCACATCACCTCGATCTTCTGGTGCTCCAATGCCCGGCGCTCCATGATCTTCGACGCCCGGAACTCGTCGCGGCGGTGAATGATGGTCACCTTGCTGGCGAACTTGGCCAGGAACAGCGCCTCTTCCATCGCCGAGTCACCTCCCCCGACGACGGCGACCTCCACGTCGCGGAAGAAGAACCCGTCACACGTCGCACAGGCCGATACCCCATGGCCCCTCAGGCGCTCCTCGTTTTCCAAGCCGAGCCATCGGGCGGATGCCCCGGTGGCAATGATGATGCTGTCGGCCCGGTATTCGTCGGCGTCGACCCAAACCCGGAACGGGCGTGCGCTGAAATCGACCCGGGTGGCGTCGGCCGTCACGATGCGGGTTCCGAAGCGCTCCGCCTGCTTGCGAAACTGCTCCATCAACTCGGGACCCATGATCCCGTCGGGAAAGCCCGGGTAGTTCTCGACGTCGGTTGTCAGCATCAGCTGACCGCCGGCGGCCATTCCTTCGATCATGAGGGGTCTGAGATCAGCCCGGGCGGCGTAGACGGCGGCGGTGAGCCCGGCCGGCCCGGAGCCGATGATGAGAACCTGTTCGCTCATTCGGAGTCCTTGGGAGCTTTCGTGCGCTTGACCCACAGGAACACTCCTGCCGCCAGGAAGATTCCACCCAGGACGGCGTAGGCGGGGGTGACGCCGATCAGCGAGGAGAGCAGCCGGAAGAGACCGATGATGAGGAAGAGGACGGCGAGCATCCCCAGGGTGGCAGCCACCATCCCGAGGGCGGCCATCTTCGTCCAGTGCGCAACCCGATCAACGGTGAGCGAGCGCGCTTTGGAGGCAACCCCTTCGAGAAGGTCGGCGAGTTTGACCGGAAAATCGTCCACAACCTGCGCGATGCTAGCGGGCGTTTGAACCCGACCCGAGTGGCACCCGGTACCCGGAGTTATCAGTCCGTGGTTGAGAGGACCGGCTCGCAGGTTTCGAGGTCGTAGATCCGGATCACCGGTTCGGCAACGTCGGTCCCGGCGTCGGCGTATCCGATGCCGGGGGCGGGCTCGCCATCCGGCCCCGGATACGTGAGCGTGAAGGCTTCGACGATCTCGAGATCGTCGTCCTCCGACGCGACCGCATAACAGGGGAGCGACGTGATGTCCTCGACATCCTCCAGCGAGGTACGCCGACCCGTCTCCACCAACCATCCCGCCACCGAGTCCAGATCCGACTTCTCCCTGGCCTGAGCCAACGGCGGAGCGACCGGCAGCATCCACGCCTGGTTCGAAGCGTCGAGGGGCGCACCGTCGCTTTCGGCGGCGAAGCCGCCCGCTACCGAGCCGTTGGGGGCCGCCGCGATGGCCGGGGCGCTCGTCGAGGAGCTCATGTCGGCGTTCGTGGCCGCCAGCGTGTCGCTGGTGTCGCTATCGCCGGCCGGGGTGAGGCTCCCGAGCTGGGAGCCGACCGCCACCACGCCGACGAACATCGCAGCAACCGCGGCCGCCGAAGCCCAGCGCATCCAGCGCACCGACCGGGCTCTCGGGACCCCGGGGGCGGGAGCGGCAACCGCCACCGGGCTCATCTCGCGGGTGGTGTCGGCGACGGCCCCGGCCACCGACCGGTGCAGATAGGCACGCTCGATGTCGGTCATGGCGACCGGGGGAGCGTCGGCGATGGCGGCCAGCACGGCCCGCTGAGCCGCCAGCTCGGCGCGTCCCTCGGCGCCGAGCGAGGCTTCTGCGGCGCGAGCCTCGGCTTCGGGAAGGTTCCCGGCGGCCAGATCGAAAATGAGGTCTTGGGTATGCCTATCCATGCTCATCCCTTTGAGGCTTTGACGTGGTCGAAAGGTTCCCGAGCTTCTCCGCCAGCAGCCGTCGTCCCCTGAACAGCCGCGACTTCACGGTGCCGACGGGTACCTCCAGGATCTCGGCCACCGTCTCCAGCGAGTTTCCCTCGAAGTCGGACAACACAACGGCCGCCCGGAAGTCTTCCGGAAGCGACGCCAACGCCCGGGCCAGGTCGGGCCGGAGCTCGACTCCGGCCAGCTCGTCCTCGGACCGGGTGTCGGGGGGATCGTTTGTCTCGGGGAGGGCGTCGGCTTGGGACCGTTTCTGCTTGCGGAGCTGGTCGTAGCACGTGTTGATCGTCACCCGGTACAGCCAGGTTGAGAAGGCCGACTGGCGGTGGAACCGGTCCGCCTTGCGGAACAGCGTCAAGAAGGTTTCCTGGGTGGCGTCCAGCGCGGCGTCGCGGCTGCGCATCATCCGGAGAGCGATGGCGAACACCCGGTCCTCGTGGGCGCGCATCAACTGGTTGAACGCCTCCTGATCCCCGGCGATGAACCTGTCCAGCAGGTCGGTGTCTTCACTCACGGCTCGAACCGTACTTCGTACACGAACGAGTAGTAGAAATCGCGCGGCGGATCGTCGTCGGATTGACCCTGGTAGGTGAGTTCGGTCAGCCACAGCAGCCAGAAACCCCCCTCCCGAGGTGGGAGGTCCATCGTGACGAGCGGCGCGGAGGCTCCCGCCTCAGCCAGGGCCGGCATCTGCCCCCCGCCGACGGTTTCCCAGCCGGAGAGGTCGTCCGGCACCGTGGCAGCCCATCGGATCTCGTACACGGTGTCCGGGCTGGCCACCAGCTCGATGGTGGCCGGCGACCGGTCGAGGACGAAGCTGACCCCCACTCCGGGCTTGATCACCTGGATGGGTGCGAAGTAGCGCTCGGTGCGCCAGGCGGTGAGGATGTCGCCGTCGACGACGTTCGGCAACTCGGCGTCCCGTTCCCCGTCCTGCGACGGATCCAGCACATCCACCACGATCACCCTGACGTCCGGCACGGTGGTGGTCGTCGTCGTGGTGGGAGCGACGGTGGTGGTCGGAGGCTCGGGCAGGGCGAACGGCGGAACGGCTTCCGACCGGCGGAGCGGGTTGAACAAGGTCACCACCATCGCCAGCGCTCCGACCGCCAGCGCCGGGACGGCCCAGCGCCAGGACCAGCCGCCGCCTCGCCGCCTGGACGGCACCGAGGGTGCGGCCTGCAGTCTGGCCGCGAAGGCGGCGGCGCTGAGCTTGCCTGCCCTGGCGTCGGCAAGGGCGTCGTCGACCGACCGGTGGATTCCGTCGGTCAGTTGCGAGGGCGGGGGAGCGTCGTCTCCCAGCCCGGTGAGGGCCGACTCGAGGGTGGCGGCGAGGTCGGCGACATCGTCCTGCGGTGTCTGGCCGGCATCCGGGTGGGCAAAGTACATCAGCTTGGCGGGATGGGCACCGGCGAAGCTGATCGCATCCGGCCCAATGGACCCGTGGATGATCCCGAGGGCGTGCAACTGCGCCAGGGCGTCGGCGAGGCCGGCCCCGTTTGGCAGGAACTCCTCGACCGGAATCGTGGTGCCCGCTCGCAGCCGGTCCGCAATCGTGACTCCTCCCGCCCACTCTGCCACCATCCAGGTGTGCTCACCGTCGGTCCCGGCGGCATAGACCTCCAGCAGGTGTGAATGCGACACCGATGCCAGGGCGCGCACGTCGGCGAGGAACTGCCGCCGGCGCTCGGCGCCGACCTCGGGCCCGAGCAGCCGGATGAGAACCGGCCGGTCGAGCGTCAGGTCGGTGGCGAGCCATTCTTCGACGTCCTGCTCACGGCCGAGCCGGATCTCCAGCTGGTAGCGGGCCGGAAGGTTGGCCGCCACCTCAGCTCCGCGTCACGGCGACGCCGATGAACCCCGGCCCGGCGTGGGTGCCGATCACCGGCCCGGCCAGCGAGACGAGTGGCGCGACGTCGGGAAAGCGCTCACCGAGCTGGTCGAGGAAGACGTCGATGTCGGGAGCGTTTCCGTGCACCACCCCCAGCCCGGTGACACCGCGCTTATCCACCAGCCAATCGAGGAGGGCTTTGAGAGCTTTGCGGCGGGTTCTCACCCTGCCGGCCGCGACGACCAGCCCGTCCTGTATCCCGATCAGGGGCTTGACGTCGAGCAGCCCTCCGAAGAGGGCGGCGGCCGGCCCGATCCGGCCGCCTTTCTGGAGGTACTCGAGGGTATCGAGCGTGGCCAGCAGATCGGTGTCGGCGCCGGCAACCGCCGCCGCCACATCAGCGAGATCGGCTCCGAGGCGAGCCGCCTCGGAGGCGGCGATGGCGGTGAGCCCGAGCGGCAATGAGGCGGTTCCGGAGTCGATGACATGCACGGGAATCGGTGCCCGGCGGGCGGCCAGGGCGGCCGCCTGGTACGTGCCGCTCAGCTTCTGGCTGATGCACACCGCGACGACGCCGCCGGCCCCGCTTTCGGCCAGCCGCTGATACGCATCCTGGAACGCCCCGGCCGAGGGAGCTGCCGTCGTCGGGAGTGTGTCGGACCTGCCGAGGCGGGCCCAGAACGCGTCGGCTGTGAGGTCGTGTCGGTCGACGAACTCGTCGGTCCCGAAACGGATCGTGAGCGGTACCACTTCGATCCGATGCTCGGCGGCAACCGCCGGGGACAGGTCGGCCGAAGAGTCCGTCAGGATGCGGATCATGCCGCCAAGTTAGTTGTCGAACGCAATCAGGCACGCGGTCCCGGCTGCACCCGTCCGTAGCGGAGCAGCTCCAGGCGGTCGGGGAGGGCTACGTAGCCCTGGGAACCGTACAGCGACAGGGCGGCGTTGTTCTGCGGCTTGGTGTTCAGGACCATGGTGCGGGCGCCGTGGCGCCCTGCCCAGCTCTCCGACGCCCTGGTGAGGGATCGGCCGAGGCCGCGGCGGTGAAAGGCCGGGTCCACCGCGATTCTCTGCAGGTACCCGGTCGACCCCCCGCAGCCCACGATCGCATACCCGGCCAGCGTCCCGGACTCCGAATCATCGATTCCGAGCAGGACGCTCGTGCTGGTGGTCCGAAGCGCCTCCACCAGCGCCGGGAGCGCCACCGTCCATCGCTTGCCGAAGGCGGCGGCATCGATTGCGAGCACGTGCATCCAGCTCCCCTCACCGAGCGGTCGCACATCCCGGCTGTCGGGTGCCGAGCCGTCGAGTGGTTTCCGCAACAGGGTGAGCGTCGTGTACGTGTGGAACCCGGCAGCTCTCCAGGCCGTCTGCGTCCCGCCCAGGAGCGGAGGTGACACCACGGCGGTGGCACCCAATCCGAGCACCGTGTCGGCCGCCGCCGACAAGAACGATGCCGAACCGCGTATCAGGCGGAGGTGGGCGTCACTGCGGAATCGGTTCCAGGGCCGGGCCACCGCCCGCCCCCAGCCCCCACGGATGGCGACCGGGTTGGGCCACTCGCCGCGGACCCGCATCAGGCGAGGGCCTCGTCGAGCGCGGCTCGCTCGTTGTCGTAGCTGAGCCGCTCCCGGGCCTGTTTCGGATCGAGCAAGGCGACCTCGTCGACTTCGTCGTCGTGGTGGGAGATGTCGCCGCCCACCGCTTCCATGCGATAGAAGTCGACCCGCTTGTGAACCCGCTCCCCATCCTTGGCCACGAACCAGTAGTCGATCCGGGCCGCCGGCCGGGCTTCCGAGACCGACACCTGCAGGCCGGTTTCCTCTTGAACCTCGCGGACGGCGGCCGCTAGGGCATCTTCGCCGGGCTTGGGATGACCTTTCGGCAAGCCCCAGACAACGGCGCCTTTGAGGCTGACCGTCCGAATCAGCGCCACCCGCCCGTTCGGGTCGGTGACGACGCCGCCCACGGAGAAATCCGAGCGCATCAGGGCACACCCCGAGCCCGGCCTGGGACCGCTGGATGCAGGTCCGGAAGCCCTTGCCGTCCCAACGCACAGGTGTCCGGTTCGACGGCCTCGCCGGGATCGTTGACGTCGGCGACGGCCGTCCCCCTCGTAGTGATTCGCCGTCGCATCACACACAGCCTCCAGTGGTCGTGGCAGAGTAGCGGTCATGCGGCTGCTCCATCTCACCGACGCGGCGTTCGAACGGCATTCCAACGGCGCCGGCCATCCCGAACGACCCGAGCGGCTCAGCGCCGGCACGGCGGGGGTCCGGTCGGTGGACGGAGTCGACCTCATCGAGGCCGATTCGCCGCCGGTAGCGCGCGTCGCCCTCGAGCGGGTGCATTCTCCGGCCTACATCACTGCCATCGAGGGCTTCTGCAAGGCTGGGGGCGGAAAGCTCGATCCCGACACCGGCGCGGTCCCAGACTCCTGGGGTGCGGCGCTGAAGGCAGCTGGAGCCGGGGTCGAGGCGATCCGACGCCTCGAGGACGGGCAGGCGGAGGCGGCATTTCTGGTCGTGCGCCCACCCGGCCACCACGCGCTGGCAAGCCGGGCGATGGGGTTCTGCCTGTTCAACAACATCGCCGTGGCGGCGGCGGCCCTGCTCGACGCCGGCGGGCGCGTCACCGTGCTCGATTGGGATGTCCACCACGGCAATGGCACCCAAGCAATGTTCTACGACGAGCCCCGGCTCCAGTACGTGTCGCTCCATCAGTTCCCGGCCTACCCGGGAAGCGGATGGTTCGACGAGCTGGGCGAGGGCCGGGCGCGGGGGACGACGGTCAACGTGCCACTCCCGGCCGGGACGGGCGGCGATGTCTACCGCGCGGCGATGGCCGAGCTGGGGACGATCATCTCACAGTTCGCCCCCGACTGGTTACTGGTGAGCGCCGGGTACGACGCCCACGAGGATGACCCGCTGGCGCAACTGCGGCTGTTGGAACCCGATTACGGCATGCTGGGAGCCGCCTCCTCGGCCCTGGTTGCGCCCGGACGGCTGATCATGTTCCTGGAAGGCGGATACGATCTCGGCGCCCTCCAGCGATCCATCGCCGCCACCCTGGAGGGAGTGGCCGGCCGGGCGCCGGTGGGCGAGCCGATCTCGTCACCGCCCTCGGCCTGGGAGTTTCTCGAGCGCGCCCTGGAGGCGGTGCGGACCGAGTTGACTTAGGGCATGCCCCATTTGCGGGGGCTTGTGTTGCTATCAAGGTCCGTCGCTCACACTCCGATACACCGTGGATACCGGAGCCAGGAGTCTGACGTGCCATCTCTAGACGATCTTCTCTCGAAAATGCAGGAGGTCCGCGGCTCGGACCTGCACCTGAAAGTGGGCTCGCCACCGATTATTCGCATCGACGGCAGCCTGCAACCGGTGGACCTGCCTCCGCTGACTTCATCCGACGTCGAGTCCTATGCCCAGGGCATCATGCCCCCGCGGGCGGTGGCCAGCTTCCGCGAGGACCACGAAGCCGACTTTGCCTACGGGAAACCGAACCTCGGGCGCTTTCGGGTCAACGTGTATCGCCAGCGCACATCGGTGAGCCTCGTCCTGCGAGCGGTCACCCCGGCCTCGAAGAGCTTCGACGAGCTGGGGCTACCGCCGGTCCTCAAGAACCTGGCGCAGAAGCGTCACGGGCTGATCCTCGTGACGGGCCCAACCGGCTCGGGGAAGACCACGACCATGGCATCGATCATCGACTTCATCAACAGCACTCGCCGCGTGAACATCATTACGATCGAAGATCCCATCGAGGTGCTTCATCCCGACAAGATGGCCATCGTCTCGCAGCGGGAGATCGGCGTTGACACATCCGACTTCGGCCAGGCGCTGCGCCGGATCCTCAGGCAAGACCCCGACGTTGTCCTCATCGGCGAGATGCGGGACCGCGAGACCGTCGATGCCGCCTTGCAGGCCGCTGAGACCGGCCATCTGGTGATCTCGTCTCTCCACACGATCGACGCCGCCGAAACGGTCAATCGCATCCTCGACTTCTTCCCGCCGTATCAGCACAAGGCGGTCCGTCTCGGCCTGGCCGGAAGCCTGCAAGGCATCCTCAGCCAGCGCCTGGTCCGAAAAGCCGATTCAGTGGGGCGCATCCCGGCCGTCGAGGTCCTGACGATGACCCCGCGGGTGTATGAGCGCATGGTGGACGAGGACAAGACGGTCGAGATTCGAGAGGTCATCCAGGAGGGCGACTTCTACGGCATGCAGACGTTTGATCAATCGATCATGGAGCTGCTGCGCCGCGGTGAGATCAGCTATGACGAGGCGATCGCCAACGCCACCAGCCCGTCGGATTTCAAGATACGGCTCCAGGCGGAGGGACTTTCGGACCGGGCGACTGCCTGAGGACACCCCCTCCGTTGGCGATCGCGGTTTGAGCTGAGGCCTTTTGCCCGGCTTCCTATGCTCTGGTGATGCTTCCCGACCGAGTTCAGAGGCTATTTGACGAGGGATCCCATGCCATGCAGCTGGCCGGGCTGTTCGAAGAGGCCGGTCACGAGCTGTATCTGGTCGGCGGAAGCGTCCGCGACGCCATTCTCGACCGGGCACACGACGATTTCGACTTCGCCACAGACGCGCGACCCGAGGCCGTGAAACAGATCGTCGGCCCGTGGGCCCAAACCGTGTTCACGGCCGGCGAGTTGTTTGGAACCGTCAGCGCCGTCAAGGCGGGACACATCTTCGAGATCACGACCTTTCGCAGCGAGGTCTACCGGGAGGACAGCCGGCAGCCGGTCGTCGAGTTCTCCGACAGCATCGAGACCGATCTGTCGCGCCGGGACTTCGCCGTCAACGCCATGGCCCTGCGCCTGGTGCCCGGCGGCGGCGAGCCCGAGCTGGTCGACCCCTGGGGAGGCCTCGCCGACCTGGGAGCAATGGTGTTGCGCACCCCGCGGGAGCCCGAGATCTCCTTCGGCGACGACCCCTTGCGGATGTTGCGCCTGTATCGATTCAAGGCCACCCTCGGGTTCGCCATCCACCCGACCGCCGCCCGGGCCGCCGAGGAGATGGCCGGCCGCCTCGAGATCGTGAGCGGCGAACGCATCCGGGACGAGCTCGCCAAGCTGCTGCTGGCGCCGGCTCCGTCCGAGGCATTGCAGGGGCTGGTCGAGTCGGGCCTTGCCGCCCATTTCATCCCCGAGATCCCGGCGCTGGCGTTGCAGCAGGATCCACACCACAAGCACAAGGACGTGCTCGCCCACACCCTGGCCGTTGTCGACAAGACACCTCCGCGCCTCGAGATCCGGCTGGCCGCACTGTTCCACGATGTCGGCAAGCCCGAGACCCGCCAGTTTGGCCCCGGGGGACAGGTGAGCTTCCACCATCACGAGGTCGTCGGGGCCCGGCTGACCCGCCGCCGGCTCCGTTCGCTCCAATTCCCCAAGCAGGTGATTCACGACGTCAGCCAGCTCGTCTATCTGCACATGCGCCCGCACACATTCAAGGACGGCTGGACGGACCGGGCGGTGCGACGGTATGTGCGCGACGCCGGTGCTCGCCTCGACGATCTCAACCTGCTGGTTCGCTGCGACGTCACCACCCGCAACGAGAAGCTGGAACGGGCGATTCAGCGCCGCATCGACGAACTCGAGGCCCGCATCGACCAACTCCGTCAGCAGGAGGAGCTCGACCGCATGCGCGCCCCCATAGACGGCCATGATGTGATGCGTCATCTCGGGATCAAGCCGGGCCCGAAGGTGGGTGCCGCCATGGATCTGCTGCTGGAGCATCGGCTCGACGAAGGCCCCTACTCAGCTGAGGAGGCCTACCAGCTGCTCGACGAGTGGGCGGCAGACGGTGTGCTGTGAGCCGACTCCCCGATACCTGAGAGCCGGAACCTGCCAGACTGGAGCGTCATGAAAAAAGTGGTCCTTGCATACTCGGGAGGTCTCGACACCTCCGTCATCCTGCGCTGGCTCATTGAAGATCGCGGTCTCGAGGTGGTGACATACACCGCCGACGTCGGCCAGGGCGAGGAGGTGGAGGAGGCACGGCTCAAGGCGCTCGCCACGGGCGCCTCCGAGGCGCTGGTGGGTGAGCTGGTCGACGAGTTCGTATCGGATTTCGTCTTCCCGGCCTTGCGGGCCAATGCCGTGTACGAGGGTTACTACCTGCTCGGAACGTCGCTCGCCCGGCCGGTCATCGCCAAGGGTCTCGTGGAAGCGGCCGCCAAGACCGGAGCGGACGCCATCAGCCATGGAGCCACCGGCAAAGGCAACGACCAGGTCCGATTCGAGCTCAACGCGATGGCGCTCAACCCCACTATCAAGGTTGTCGCACCGTGGCGGGAGTGGGACATGAAGGGACGGGCCGATCTGGAGGCCTATGCCCGCGAGCACGGCATCGAGGTTCCTACCACTCCGGAGAAGCCGTATTCCACCGATGCCAACCTCCTCCACGTCAGCTTCGAAGGCGGAGTGCTGGAGGATCCGTGGGTGTCGCCGCCCGAGGGCATGTTCATCATGACGACCGACCCGGAGGAGGCTCCCGATGAGCCCGAGATTGTCGAGGTGACCTACGACAACGGCAATCCGGTCGAGGTCAACGGCCAGCGGCTCGGCCCCACCGAGCTGCTCACCACCCTCAACGAAATCGGCGGCCGGCACGGGGTAGGTCGCGTCGACCTCGTCGAGAACCGCTTCATCGGCATGAAGAATCGCGGCGTCTACGAAACTCCGGGAGGCACCATCCTTCATTGGGCGCACCGTGCCATCGAGTCACTCACCCTCGATCGAGAGGTGCTCCGCCTCCGCGACGGGCTCATCCCCCGGTACGCGGCGGCGGTGTACAACGGGTTCTGGTACGCCCCCGAGCGGGAGCTGCTCCAGGAGTTGATGGACCATGTCCAGGCCGACGTGAGCGGCACAGCCCGAATTCGCCTCTACAAGGGCAATGTCGTTGTCGAGGGCCGTAAATCCGATCGCTCCCTGTACAGCGAGGAGTACGCCACGTTCGAGGCCGACGACGTGTACGACCAGGCCGACGCCGGAGCCTTCATCCGGCTGCACGCCTTGCGCCTCAAGGCCCGGGCCCACCGCGACGCCTGATGTGGGGCGGCCGGTTCTCTGACCCTCCGTCCGAGGCGCTGTGGCGCTTCACCGTCGACCACTCGGACCGGCGCCTGCTGCCCGACGACATCGCCGGATCGCTCGCCCACGTAGCCATGCTGGGGGAGGTCGGCCTCCTCGCCCCAACGGACGTCGATGCGATCGTTGCCGGGCTCGAGGAGATCCGGGCAGAGGCAGTCGGCGGGGGCTTCGAGTTCACGGAGGCCGACGAGGACGTTCACAGCGCCGTCGAGCGGCGGTTGTACGAGTTGATCGGGCCGGTCGCCGGGAAGCTCCACACAGGTCGCTCCCGCAACGACCAGGTAGCCCTCGACATTCGGATGTATCTGCGCCGGGCCGCCCTGGAGCGGGTCGACGACCTGGCGGCCTTTGCCTCTCTCATGGCCGATCGGAGCGACGATGCCGGCGGGTCGGTCGTCGCCGCCTACACCCACCTGCAGCAGGCCCAGCCGATCCCACTCGGCCGCCACCTCCTGGCCTACGGATGGATGGCCGTGCGCGATGCCGAACGGTTCGCGGCGGTGGCGCGGCGGCTGAATGTCTCCCCGCTGGGAGCGGGCGCCGCGGCCGGGAGCAGCCTGCCCCTCGACCCCTCGATCACGGCCACCACCCTGGGATTCGATGGCGTGTTCGCCAACAGCCTCGACGCGGTGGGGTCGCGTGACCTGGTTGCCGAGTACGCATTTTGCTGTGCCCAGGCCATGACCCATCTATCACGCCTGGCCGAGGAAGTCGTATTGTGGACCAGCCAGGAGTTTGGTTGGCTCACACTCGACGATGCCTATGCCACAGGGTCCTCGGCGCTGCCCCACAAGAAGAATCCCGATATCGCAGAGCTCGTCCGAGGGAAGGCAGCCGCAGTTGCCGCCGACCTCGCCACGCTGCTGGGCATTCAGAAGGGAACGCCGCTTGCTTACAACCGGGACCTGCAAGAGGACAAGCGAGCCGTGTTCCACGCCGACGACACCCTGGCCGCCGCCCTCCCCGCCCTCGGGGGTCTGCTCGCAACCGCCGAGTTCCACCCGCCCCAGCCCGACGATCGGACGGTGGCGCTCGACGTGGCAGAGGCACTCGTGCTCAAGGGCGTTGCCTTCCGGGACGCCCACGAAGCCGTTGGGCGGCTCGTCAAGAGCCTGGCGGGTGGCTCCCTCCAAGGGGCGACCCCGAAGCAACTGGCAGCCGCTCATCCGCTGCTCGCCAGCGAAGATGTACCGAGCGTCGAGGAGGCGGCTGCGGCCCGTGCCCCGGTTGCCGAAGAAGCTGATCGGCTGCGATCGATCTGCCAGGAGCTGCTGGGCGTCGCATGACGCCGTCCGGGGGAGTGAGACGGGCCGGCGGCTAGGGATGCTCGGCGGCGGGCGAGCTTGCGCCGGCCTGCTTGAGGCGGGTATACGCCTCGACCCGCTGCACGTATCCACCGCTTCGACGCAACCGCGAGGCGACTTCTCCGACGCTCTGCCCTTCCGCCCGCAACCGAAGGATGCACCGCTCGATCGGGCGGAGACCATTGGCGTCGGTTGATCGGGAATGGTCGCGCTCCAGCTCGAGCTCCTCGACGAGGTCGACGATGGCGGCAATGCGCCGGACCGTTCCCGGCTTCTTTCGGAGCGACATGGCGATGGCCGAGACCGGGGCCCCCCGCTCCAGCTGGCGCACTATGACCCGTTCGATGGCCCGGAGATCTTGCTGCATGGTGCTCCTCAACCAGTTGCCTGGGGCGACTCTAGCGAGGGTCGCCCGGTCGGCATGCGGGTGGACGTCGGTCGGGGCGGCGGCTTCGTTCGGGATCCGGGCCGAGCCGGCGGGCGATGCCCGCACGGTGGCTCACGCAGAGCCGGCGCGGCGCTCCCTGCCCGGCTGGGACCAGTCCTCCAGCTTCCGCAGGTGCTCACGGTCCTTGGGCCGGTCGGCGGCTTGCTTGTACACGATGACATGCTCCATGCGGACGAACGGGAGGCCGTCGATCCACTCGGCGGTCTCGATGAGCTCGTCCAGGTCGAACGAACCGTACAGCCAGCTGTTTCCGAACGTGATCCGCCCATCGAAAAGGTCCACTCGCCGGTTGCCGTCTGGGAAGGTGCCGATGGTGCCGAGCTCCTGAACGAGATCCCAGGCGGCCCCGCGGGTGATGAGGTCGAGGTCGTTGGTTGCCTCGATGATTCCCCGCGCAATCATGGGGCCACTCCCGAAGACGGCGTAATCCCCGACAGGCAGCTCGAGTGATCGCACCAATTCGAACAGCTCGGCGCCGAACGGCCG
Organism: Acidimicrobiia bacterium; assembly: GCA_041619515.1. GTDB lineage: Bacteria > Actinomycetota > Acidimicrobiia > Spongiisociales > SHLN01 > SHLN01. Next base: position 13,757 of record JBFKDW010000011.1, on the reverse strand, counting down.
GGAGGTCACGCGTGGATGCGCCGGCACGAAGCCGTCAGGCTTCCTCCCGACGCTTGCGCTTCCGACGCTTCCACCACCAGTCGATCATGTCGCCGAAGACGACCGACAGCACCATCGTGGCGGTGATGACGACGATGAGCGGTATCCCGAAGTCCCAGAAGAGGAAGTTGACGTCGACGGATTCGGTGTTCTGAAGGGCAAAGATCACGATGATGCCGAAGACGGCCAGCGCACTCATCAACCGCCAGGGGAATGCGAAGCCGGGCCCGCGCGTGGGAGCGGTCGAGTCGCTCGGGATGCCGACGCCTTCTGTGCTGTCGGGGATTTCAGGGTTGTCGGCCATGATTGAACGCTAGCGGCGGCAGCATGAGAGTGCCCGCGATTTCGAAGCTGGAAAGTCGCGTTCGGGTACCCTTCGCCGATGGAATACGACGCGGCGGCCTTCGAAATGCGGCGCAAGCGATTTGCCGAGGAGATCGGAGACGGGCTTGCCGTCATCGTTGGGGGGCGCGAGACATTGCGCAATTTCGACAGCTACTACCCGTTCCGGCAGAGCTCGGACTTCTACTTCCTGACCGGCTTTCCGGAACCGGATGCGGTGGCGGTGTTCAACCCCTCCCACCCCACAGAGCGGTACGTGCTGTTTGTGCGGCCCAAAGATCGCGAACGGGAAATCTGGGACGGGTACCGGGCCGGAGTCGAAGGAGCGATCGGCGACTACGGGGCCGACGCCGCCTACCCGATCGCCGACCTGAAGACCAAGCTGCGCCAGCACGCCGTTGGTCGCACCCGCGTCTTCTACGCCCTCGGCAACCCGCGCTGGGACGAAACCATCGTCGAGCTGCTCGAGAACGTCGGCGACCAGCGGGTTCGCAGCGGTGTCACGGTCCCGTCTGTCATCGAGAACCCGGCTCCAATCCTTCACGAGATGCGGCTGGTCAAGACCGCGCCCGAGGCCGAGTGGCTCGCCGAAGCATGCCGTATCTCGGCGGAAGCGCACAAGGAAGCGATGCGGTTCACTCGGCCGGGCGTGTACGAATATCAGGCGCAAGCGGTCCTCGAGTATGTTTTTCGCCAGATGGGCTCCCCGCGGGACGGCTATCCGTCCATCGTCGGCTCAGGGCCGAACGCCTGCATCCTGCATTACATCGAGAACCGCCGCCGAATGGAAGACGGCGACCTGGTGCTCATCGACGCCGGAGCGGAGTACGGCCAGTTCTCCGCCGACATCACTCGCACCTTCCCCGTCAACGGCACGTTCACGGCACCGCAACGGGCGATCTACGACATCGTGCTGGCGGCCCAGCAGGCCGCCTTCACCGAGTGCCGGCCCGGTGGAACCCTCGCCGCCCAGCACACGGCCGCTCGCACCGTGATCGCCGACGGGCTCGCCGATCTGGGTGTCCTGCCCCGTAGCGCACAGGACTCCTTCCGGATGGGCCACGAGCGCGAGTTCTTCATGCACGGCACCGGGCATTGGCTGGGTCTCGACGTGCACGATGCCGGCCGCTACCGCGTCGATCGCCGGCCGATGGTGTTGCAGCCGGGCATGGCGTTCACGGTCGAGCCCGGTGTGTACCTAGATCCCAAGCGGCCGGTGGTGGAGTTCGCGCTGCTCGACTACGACGAAGATGCCCAGCGCGAGTTGTTCCACGAGATCGGCCGCGAGGCCGCTCGCAGGCAGCTCGACGAAGCCAAGGAGAGCGCCGACAAGATCTCGCACGAGATCCCGGCCGAGTTCCTCGGCATCGGCGTGCGCATCGAGGATGACATCCTCATCACCGAAGACGGCCACCGGAACCTGACCGCCGGCGTGCCCAGCGACCCGGCTGCGGTCGAAGCCGTCTGTGCTGAAGCGTCGGCCCTCCCGCAGTTGTGAGCTTCTCTGCTCGGCAGTCGGTGATCGTCTTCGTGGCCGCCCTCGTGTGCGGCGTGGTCTCGGCCATCGTGTGGCCGGGTGACCTGCACAACGAGGCGCCGACCGCCGGCCATTGGGTGGCAGTGGGCGGATTCCTCCTGACGGCGGTGTTGCTCGTGATGGCGGCGGTGCTCGTGGTGATCGCGGTGGTCCAGAGCGCCTGGAAGGTCGACGGGTTCGATGTGAACGAGTACCTCGATGACGTCACCCGGGACCGGTAGGCCGGGCAAGAGCCGATCCGGGCAACCCGGTCCGGCGCCCGACGCCCGCAACGACACGCCGCAGCTGCTCACCGCTCGCCTCGAGCTCTCATTCGGCCGGCGGGAGGATGCCGAGGTCCTGTTCCCGTTCGTGCACGGCGAGGCGGGGCGCGCCGTGACCGACACGCTCCTGTGGGACGGTCCCGAGACCCCGGAGGATATTGGGGGCTACTTCCAAGAGCATGCGAACAGCACCTTCGAGCCCGACGGGTTCAACTGGGTGATACGAGATCGGGACGGTTCCATCACCGGCGAGCCGGGCCGGGCCCTGGGCTCAATCGGCATCCGGCCGGCCGGCCGGCGAGGAGAGGCCGACATCGGCTATTGGATTGGCCCTCCGTATTGGAACCGGGGACTCATGACAGAGGCGGTCGGCACTCTCGTCCGCCACGCCTTCGAGCACTGGGGATGCACGCGGGTGGCGGCCGACGCCTTCGCCGTCAACACTGCCAGCCAGCGGCTGCTGGAGAAGCTCGGTTTTCGAAAGGTGGCCGAGCTGCCCGGATATGTCGTCAAACGCGGTGAGCCGGTCGACGGCTACCGGTACGAGATCCTGCCCGGAGAGCTGTGGGACCCGTCCTCGGGAGCTTGACCCGGCCTATTCGTACCGGAGGGCGTCGCCCGGGCGCATCCGGATAACGCGGCGAAGGGGGAGTCGCAGCACCAGCAGTGACACGACGACGGTCACTGCCAGGGCGACCAGAATCGGCCACAACGGGAACATGAAGACGAAGGATGCGTGGAACTCGTTTTCCAGGACCCACATGATCAGCCGGCCGAGCACATATCCGGCGGGGATGCCGAGCACCCAGCCGATCAGGGCAATGGCCACGCCCTCGGCGCGGAACATGGCTCGCAGGTCACGGCGGCGAGCACCGATGCTGCGCAGGATCCCGATCTCCCGGGTTCGCTCCAGCACACTCGTGGTCATGGAGTTCACGAGGCCGATCATGCCGATGGCCACGATCGGAAGGCCCATGGTCATGACGACGGTGACGATCAGCCGGTTTTCAGCTTGGTTCTCCTCGCGGTCCGGATAGCGGAGGCTGGATCCAATGGCATACCCGTTCTGCTGCATGACGCGGTGGATCCCGGACGCTGCCGCTTCCACCGTTGCCGGCGAAGGGTCGGTGGTGCGGACCCAGTGGTTGCCCCACCCCGGGTCCCAGCCTTCGTAGCCGAGGACCGTGCGGTATGGGAGGAACATTCCCTGACCGTCGTTCACCAGCTGGCCGTCGATGCCGATGATCTCCAGCTCGAGCGGCCCGCGCCGGGTCTCGACCGCAACGGTGTCGCCGACGGCGATCCCGGTGAGTTCGGCCAATGCCTCTCCGATCACCGCGGTCGGGGAGCCGGCGACGGCTTCCTGTTCCGTGAACCAGCGGCCGTCGATGACGTCGTAGTCGTAGGTGCTCTCCGCCGGCAGTCCCCAGACGTAGCGCTCGCCGTCGAGCTCGACGCTGCTGTAGACCATCGGATGGGCCGATTCGACTTCCGGGACCGACTCGATGAGGTCCACCGCCTGCGCATTCAGCGGCTGATTTCCCTGGCTCCACACGATGATGTCGCCGCCTTCGAGGTCGAATGAGTTCAGGTCCTCGTTGACGGCTGTGATCAACACGGCCCCGAAGCCCAGCATGGTGCCCACCGCCAAACCGATAGGCACGGCCGTTGCCACAGCCCGGCCTGCCCGGCGGGTGGTGTTGCGCAGCCCCATCTGGCTGCGGCGGGACAGGAACGTGGCCCGGGCGACCAAGCGGTCGATGGGTCGCAGCCCGTAGGCGGATACCACGCCGTGATCGTCGATGGCCTCCCGGACCGTGATCCTGGAGGCGCGCCGAAGCGCCGGTAGGGAGGCCAGGGCGGTCCCGCCGAGCCCGACTCCGAGGCTCAGGATCAGTGCCAGGCTGCTCAACGACCAGCCGATGCTGGTCCCCCCGAACTCCTCGCTCATGAACGTCATGAGCAGGTTGCTGAGGGGAATGCCGGCCAGGATCCCAAACATGGTGCCGGCGCCGCCGAGCAGCAGGGCCGTCCGCAGGTAGCCGGTGGCAATGCTCCGCCGGCTCCCTCCCACGGCCTTCATCATGCCGATTTCTCGGGTCTGTTCCCGCACGATGGTGCTCATGGTCGTGTAGATGAGCACCAGTGCCGACAGCAGGGCGACTCCGGCGATCACGTAGAAGACGACGAGGAAGTTCTCGAAGTCCTCGGAACCCGGCCAGGTCCCCTCCTCCCAGACCTCGAGGACGTCCCAGTAGGCCAGTCGGGGAATCTCCCGGGTGAGGATCGAGCGGAGGCTCTCGACCATGCCGGCCACGGCGGCGGGTGAGCGGTCGGCGGCGATGGCGTCCAGCGAGTTGGGAGCCGGGTAACCCATCACCGCCTGCACGTCGGCGTTGGCGAGGTAGAGGAAGGGCACGTCTTCGGCCACCTCGCTGCTGTACCGGAGAGTGCCGCCGCGTCCCGTGATGGCGAAATCGACCCAGGTGCCGGCGCTGGTTTGCAGCGCGACGGTGTCGCCGACGCCGCCGGTGAATCGGCCGGTCCGAGCGTTCTCGTAGTCGGTGACCAGCTCCCCGCGTTGGGCGGGGAGCGCTCCCTGCTCGACCGAGACGATGTTGACCTCCTGGTCGGCGAAGTCCTCGACCCCGACGAGGACGACCCCCTCCGTCCGGTTGCCGATGCGCAGCTGGGTCCTGCCAAGCGTTCGAACGTCGAGAGCGGCCACGTTGGGGACGGCCCGGAGATCGGCCAATTGCTGCGGCGTGAGATCGAGCACGTTGGGGGCCAGCCGGATGGTGTGCATGCCGTCGGTCGCCACTCGGCGGTTGAGGGAGGCGTCGATGTTGCCGGGTATCGCGAACAGCCAGATCCCGGCGATGGCGACGGCGATGGTGAGGATGGTGAGAATCGAGCGAGCCTTGCGGCGGGTGAGTTCCCGCAGCGATCGGCGGGTGTGGGCCGAGATCATGCCCGGCCGCCGTCGACCACCTGCCCGTCCCGAATGGACACCACCCGATGCGCCCGTTCGGCCAGAGACGGGTCGTGGGTCACGTACACGATGGTGGTTCCATCGGCATTGACCTTTCCGAGGACGTCGAACATCTCGACGGCCGTGTCCGTGTCGAGGTTGCCGGTGGGCTCGTCCGCGACCAGGACCGCCGGATCACAGGCGAGGGCGCGGGCGATCGCCACCCGCTGCTGCTCGCCGCCCGAGAGCTCGGCCGGGAAGTTGCCGAGCTTGCCGTCGAGGCCCACCTGGGTGAGCCGGGCGGTGGCCCGGTCGGAACGTTCGGCGACGGTGCCATCACGGGCGAAGTCGAGCGGAAGCATGACGTTCTCGAGGGCGGTCAGCGTGGGGAGCAGCTGAAAGAACTGGAAGACGATGCCGACATGATCGCCGCGCCACACCGCCAGCTCCTCTTCACTGAGGGCGACGAGGTCACGGCCGGTGACCGTCACCCGGCCGGCGGTCGGCCGGTCGATTCCGGTGATGATGTTGAGAATCGTCGATTTGCCGCTGCCGCTCGGTCCCACCACGGCCACCAGCTCGCCGGACGCCACGTCCAGGTCGACGCCACGCAGCGCCGGGTATTCGACTCGTCCGCTCTGATAGACCTTTTCGACCCCTCGCAGCTGGATGACCGGGCCGGTGGCGTCGGTCTCCGGGCCGGGAGCGCCGTGGGCTCCCTCCATGTCCGAGTCGTACCACGGCCGGATGCCGGTCTCTAGAGCACAAAGTCATTCGGTTTGCCCGCTGCCGGCTGGCCACGGTTCGCTGCGGTCCATGAGTTCCGGATTTCTTGTCATCTCCGCCGGGTATTCTCGCCTCACGTGTCCGACCCGCTGGATCTCTTCTCTCAGCCAACCCGGGAATGGTTCGAGACTTCCTTCCCGCAGCCCACCCGCGCCCAGATCGACGGCTGGGCCGCGATTGCCGCAGGCTCGCACACGCTGATTCACGCTCCTACGGGATCCGGCAAGACCCTGGCGGCGTTCCTCTATGCCCTCGACCGGCTCCACGCCGAGCCTGCTCCCGCCGACCCCAGGCGCTGCCGGGTGCTCTACATCTCGCCGATGAAGGCACTGGCCTACGACATCGACCGCAACCTGCGAGCTCCTCTCACCGGCATCCGAAACGCCGCCGCCCGCATGGGTCTGGACCTTCCCGACGTGACCAGCGCCATGCGCACCGGTGACACGCCGGCAGTGGAGCGGCGTCGCATGATGCGGACTCCGCCCGATGTGCTCATCACCACTCCGGAGTCGCTCTATCTGATGCTCACGTCCCAGGTGAGGGAGATCCTCGCCTCGGTCCGGTGGGTCATCGTGGACGAGGTGCACGCCGTGGCCGGCACCAAGCGCGGCTCCCACCTCTCCCTGACCCTGGAGCGTCTCGAAGAGCTGGCCGATTCGCCCCAGCGGATCGGGCTGTCGGCCACCCAGCGGCCGCTGGCGGACATAGCCCGGTTCCTCGGAGGCGGCACCATCGGCGGGGAGGAGTGGCAGCCGCGCCCGGTCAGCGTTGTCGACGCCCCGTGGGAGAAACAGCTCGACATTCAGGTGGTGGTCCCGCTCCAGGACATGACCCGCCCCGACCTGGCGCAGCCGGCGGCCGATCCCGACGATCCCAACCAGCCGCCGAATCGATCGATCTGGCCGCTCATGTATCCCAAGCTCTTGGAGCTGATCGAGAAGCACCGTTCGACCATCGTGTTCGGCAACAGCCGCGGCCTGGTGGAACGCCTCGCCCAGCAGCTCAACGACCTGGCCGGTCGGGAGGTCGCCCAGGCCCATCATGGGTCCCTTTCCCGGGAGCAGAGACTGGCAATCGAGGATCGGCTCAAGCGAGGCGACTTGCCTGCCGTGGTGGCGACGAGCTCGCTGGAGCTCGGTATCGACATGGAGGCGGTCGATCTCGTTCTCCTCGTCGAATCCCCCACCACCGTCGCCAGCGGACTGCAGCGCGTAGGCCGGTCAGGCCATCAGGTGGGAGCCCCGAGCCGGGCGCGGGTGTTTCCCAAGCATCGGGCCGATCTGCTCGAATCGGCGGTGGTCGTCGATCGCATGTACGCCGGGGAGATCGAAGCCACGGCCGTGCCCCAGAACCCGCTCGATGTGCTGTCCCAACAGGTCGTGGCCGCGGTTGCCATGGACGACTGGCAGGTGGATGACCTCTACGACCTCATCCGCCGGGCCGCCCCCTACGCCGGGCTGGGCCGGGCGACCTTCGAGGCGGTTCTCGACATGCTGGCCGGGCGATATCCCTCCGACGAGTTCGCCGAGCTGCGGCCCCGCCTGGTGTGGGACAGAGTGGATGGCAGCCTCACTGCCCGTCCCGGGGCACAGATGCTGGCCGTGACCAACCCGGGAACCATTCCCGACCGCGGCATGTATCGGGTGTCATTGCCTGATGGCGCCCATGTGGGCGAGCTCGACGAGGAAATGGTCTACGAGTCACGGGTGGGGGATGCAATCACCCTCGGTTCTACGGTGTGGCGGATCGCCGAGATCGACCACGACCGGGTGCGCGTCACGCCGGCCCCGCCCGGCACGCCGAGCAAGCTCCCGTTCTGGCACGGGGACATGGTCGGCCGTCCCCTCGAGCTGGGCCGGGCGATCGGCAAGTTCATCCGGGAGGTGGGTGCGCTCCCCAAGGACAAGTCGGAGCAGCTTCTGGTTGAGCGGTACCGTTTCGACCCGTGGGCGGCGGCCAACCTGGCTGCGTTCATTGCAGACGAGAAGGAGGCGACCGGGACCCTTCCAACCGACCGAACCCTCGTCATCGAGCGATACCGCGACGAGATCGGTGACTGGCGGATGGTGCTGCTGTCTCCGTTCGGGGCCCGCGTCCATGCCCCCTGGTCCCTGGCGGCCTCCGCCAAGCTGCGCAGCCGCTACGACTACGAGGTTGACGCCATGTGGACCGACGACGGGATGGTGTTTCGATTCCCCGACGCCGATGAGCCGCCTCCGGTCGACGCCCTGCTGGTCGAGCCCGAAGAGCTGGAGGAGCTGGTGGTGGGAGAGGTCGCCGGCAGCGCACTGTTCGCCTCCCGCTTCCGCGAGGCGGCCGGCCGGGCGTTGCTGCTGCCGCGGCGGCGCCCCGGTGACCGCACGCCGCTGTGGCTGCAGCGGCGCCGCTCCGCCGACCTGTTGAAGATTGCCCGCAACTACCCGTCGTTCCCCATCGTGCTCGAAACCTATCGAGAGGTCCTTCAGGAGCACTTCGATCTCCCGGCGCTCACCGAGCTGCTGCGGGATGTCCGGGCCCGCCGGGTGCGGGTCACCGATGTCGCGCTCGACACGCCCAGCCCGTTCGCCTCGTCGATCACCTTCGACTTCATCGCCGCCTATATGTACGAGTACGACGCGCCTCCGGGCGAGCGGCGGGCCGCCGCCCTCACGCTCGATCGGAGCTTGCTGGCCGAGCTGATGGGCGAGCCCGAGCTGCGAAGCTTGCTCGACCCCGACGTGTTGGCCGAGGTCGAGCTGGAGCTGCAGCGCCTGGAGCCCGATCGTCATGCGCGGAGCGCCTCGGCAGTTCACGACGTGCTGCGCCACCTCGGCCCGCTGACCCGCGAAGAGCTGGCGGCCCGTGTCGACGGCGAGCTCGAAGACTGGCTTTCCGGCCTCGAGGCTTCCCGCCAGATCGTCCGCATCGAGGCGGGGGGAGGGGAGCGATGGGCGGCCATCGAGGATGCCGCCCGCCTGCGCGATGCTCTCGGGGTGGTCCTCCCGCAGGGTGTTCCGGACGCCTTCCTCGAACCGGTGGCCGATCCGCTCGGTGATGTGGTCGGCAGGTTTGCGCGGACCCATGCACCCTTCACGGCCATGCAAGCGGCCGATGGCCTGGGCCTGGCGCCGGCGGTTGTCGAGGAAGTGCTCGCCCGCCTGGAGGCAGCGGGGCGGACCACCCGGGGCGCCTTCCTACCCGCCGGAATCGGACAGGAGTGGGTCGACACCGAGGTTTTGCGCCGGCTGCGCCGACGGTCGCTTGCCCGGCTCCGGTCGGAAGTCGAACCCGTCGAGCCGGCTGCGCTCGGGGAGTTCTTGGCCGGGTGGCAGCACCTCGGCAACCGGCAGACGACCCTCGACCGGCTCTATGAGATCATCCGCCAGCTGCAGGGGGCGTCGATGCCGGCGTCGATTCTCGAAACCGACGTCCTGCCCGGCCGCATGTCCTATGGGCCCGAGGTGCTCGACCAGCTGATGGCCTCCGGCGATGTCGTGTGGGTGGGACGAGAGCCGCTCGGCACCAACGATGGCCGCATCTCGCTGTATTTGCGAGATCAGATACCCCTGCTTCACCAGCCTTCGAGCGCCGCGGCGCCGGCGGAGGCCATTCATGAGCGGCTGCGCATCCACCTGGCAGAGCAGGGCGCTTCGTTCTTTCGGGATCTGTACGAGGCTGCGGGGGGCCGCGACCCGCAGGACACACTGGACGCCCTGTGGGACCTGGTGTGGGCGGGTGAGGTGACAAACGACACGCTCGGACCGCTGCGGGCTTTCTTGTGGGGCAAGGTAAAGCGTGCGGCGAAGACGCGCAGGCCCCGGCTGCCCTCCGCCTCACCTCCTGCGGGGAGCGGCCGGTGGTATCTGGTGGCATCCTTGCTCGAGCCGGCGCCGGATGCCACCGCCCGCGGCAAGGCACTCACGGAGCAGCTGCTGGAACGGACCGGCATTCTCACCCGGGACGTGGCGGCCGCCGAGGGCCTCCCGGGCGGGTTCAGCGGAATCTACCCGGTGCTTCGGGCGCTCGAGGACGCCGGCCGGGTGCGACGCGGGTACTTCATCGAGGGCCTGGGGGGTGCCCAGTTCGCCTCACCCGGCGCAGTCGACCGGCTGCGACAGCCGTCGGCGGGCGAGTCGATGCTGCTGGCGGCCGCCGATCCGGCTAATCCCTATGGTGCTGCCATCGGGTGGCCGGAAACGCCGGTGGGGCGCCCGAGCCGCTCGGCGGGTGCGTACGTCGTCACCGTCGGCGGTCGGCTCGTGGTGTTCGTCGAGCGGGGGGGACGGAAGCTGTTGACGTTCACCGACGACCCGGGCTTGCTCACCCAGGCCGTCGAACGCTTGCGCAAGCTGGCCGGCAGGCGCCGGCGATTCGAGGTCGAAACGATCGACGGCGAGCGTGCCGCCGTCACCCAGCTCGGCGGGTTGCTGGTGTCGGCCGGGTTCGTCGACTCCTACAAGGGTCTCACGTTTCGGGGGTGATCTATGCCCGAAGGTGATTCCCTGTTCCAGGCCGCTCAACGGCTGGCCCCGCTCATCGGCGAGGACGCCCTGCGCGTGGGGGGCTCGGCTCGAGCCATGGCCGAATGGGGCAACCGCCTGTCCGGGCGCCGTATCGAGGACGTCGCCAGCCGCGGCAAGCATCTGCTGATTCATTTCGCCGGCGCTCTGTCCCTCCGGACCCACCTGGGCATGACCGGCCAATGGCATCTGTATGTGGCGGGGGAGCGGTGGCGCAAGACGGCGGGCAAGGCCCGGGTGGTGATCGAGACCGGGCAACACGTGGCCGTGTGTTTTGCGGCTCCCAGCGTCTCGGCCGGGACCAGGTCGACCGTGGAGGAAGAGCTCGCCCACCTCGGGCCGGATCTGCTTGCCGAGCAGTTCGATCCGGCCGAGGCCGCCGGCCGGGCCGCCCTGTCGCCGAGCGCGTCGGTGGCCGACCTGCTGCTCGACCAGCGGGTCATGGCCGGCATCGGCAACGTCTACAAGTCGGAGGTCCTCTTCCTCGAGCGTGTCAATCCCCGCACCTCGCCGGCGGATCTCAGCGTCGAGCAGCTCGAGCGGCTGGCAGCCCGCGCCCGCAAGCTGTTGCGGGCCAACGCGAGGCGGGGGACCCGCAACACCACCGGCTATGGGCGCAACGCCCACCTCTGGGTCTACGGCCGGGCGCAGCGGCCGTGTCGGAGGTGCGGGACCAACATCGAACGCGAGGAGCTCGGCGACCTGGGGCGCATCACCTACTGGTGCCCGCACTGCCAACCGCCGACCGGCTAGCAACACCCGTCACCGGGGCGACCCCGACCGCGCCGGAGGGTCGGATGCAGCGGTTCGGGGGACTTTCGGCTCTGAACCACGCGCAGAGGGAAGAGATACGGTTGCCTCTGGGCCCGTGTGCGGGCTCGATTCGCATTGGAAGGGGTGAGGTGGATGAAGGCCGGGAGGATCGCAGCAGTCATAGTTGGAGCCCTGTTGTTGCTGCCCGCTTTGGGACTGTTTCTCGGCGGATCGGCCTTGTCGGTGGCCTATCTGGTCGAGCGGGAGGACGACGGCTATTTCGATGTCACGCTGGATCGGCTCACCAGCGCATCCGTTGCCATCACCACCACCGACGTCGATTTGCGTGCCGATCCCGGCCCGCCTTCCGGGGTCCTGGAGTTCGTCGACGTCACCGTGCGGCTCCAGGCCACCGCTGCCGGAGACTCGCCGGCAGGGGTCTTTGTCGGAATCGGCCCGACAGCCGACGTGGAGGCGTACCTGGCGGGGGCAGGGCGCGATGAGATCCGCGAGGTCGACTCCGATGGCGACGTCAGCTACCGGACCGTCCCCGGCGCCGCGGTGGTAGCCCCACCAACCGAGCAGGGATTCTGGGTGGCCGCCGCCGACGGTGCCGGAGGCCAGGAGCTGGTTTGGGACATCGAGGAGGGTGACTGGACGGCGGTGCTCATGAACGCCGATGGGTCGCCGGGAATCCTGGCCGACGTGACGGTGGGAATCCGATCCGGGGCGCTGCTCGGCATCGCCATCACCATGGCGGTGGTGGGAGCTGTGCTCCTGACGGTGGCGGTGGTCATCATCGTGCTGGCGGCTCGCGGTCACGCCGCCGAAGCGGTTGCGGACGGGGACGTGCCGGAGAGAGCACTCACCGATTTCGAGCCGGTGCGCCTGGAGGCTGAGATCGATGCACCGTTGTCGCCGTGGCTGTGGCTGGTCAAGTGGATTCTGGCCATTCCGCACTTCGTCGTGCTCGTCTTCCTGTGGATCGGCTTCGCGGTGCTGACCGCGGTGGCAGGAGTGGTGATCCTGTTCACGGGCCGCTACCCGCGCGGAATCTTCGACTTCAACGTCGGGGTGTTGCGCTGGAGCTGGCGGGTCATGTTCTATGCAGCTTCCGGCGGCCTCGGCACGGACCGCTACCCGCCCTTCACCACCGAGCCGGTCGAGGACTATCCCGCCCGTCTGGACATCTCCTATCCAGAGCAGCTCTCCCGGGGCCTGGTGCTGGTCAAGTGGTGGCTGCTCGCCATTCCCCATTACCTGATCGTGGGAGCCATCACAGCATCCAGCTTCGAGGGGGGCCCGTGGGCAGGAGGCTTGCTCGGGATTCTCGTGCTGGTCGCGGCGGTGACTCTCCTCTTCACCGGCCGATACCCCCGGTCGATGTTCGATCTCATCGTCGGGCTCAATCGCTGGAGCTACCGCGTCATCGCCTACGCCGCCCTCATGACCGATCGCTACCCGCCCTTCCGTCTCGACCAGGGCGGCGCGGAGAGGAGTGTCTCCCAGTACGGTGACGCTGCCCCGGTGTGAGCCGGGCCCGATAGGGTTGGGACCATGCTCGACGTCGGGCCCTACTTTCCGAACGCTGCCGACCGTACCTATCTGAACACGGCCTCGATGGCCCTCGGGAACCGCCCAGCCTCCGAAGCGCTCCGGGAGGCCATCGAAGCGTGGCAAGCAGGGACATTCGACTGGGTCGAGGCAGAGGCAGTCGGCGAGAACCTGCGGCGGCGGGTGGCAGCTCTGGTGGGGGCGGCGGTAGAGGACCTGGCCTTCGTGGCGGGCGCCTCGGGCGGCGCCGCCACTATTGCCGCCCAGCTCCCGGACGGGTTGCCGGGTGCCAACGTTGTCGTTCCCACCCGCGACTTCGCCTCCAACTTCGTTCCCTGGATGCTGCTGCAAGAACGTGGCTACGAGCTCCGGCTGGTCGAAGACATCGACGGAGCCCTGACGGCCGACGCATTCGCCTCGGTGGTGGACGGCCGCACTGCCGTCATCGCTACCTCCCTCGTGCAATCCTCGAGTGGGTTCGTGGTGGATCTGGGCGTCCTCAAGACGCTCGCAGCCGACGCCGGATCGTGGTTGGTGCTGGATGCGTCGCAGGCGCTGGGAAGCATCGAGGTCGACATCGAGGGCGTCGACGCGCTGTTCAGCTGCGGCCACAAGTGGCTCCTCGGTGTCCGCGGCATGGGCTATCTCTACGTGCGCCCCGAGCTCCGAGACGGGTTTGTGCCGATCTCACCCGGCTGGAAGGCCACGACCCGCCCGACCGAGGTCTTCTACGGCCCGGATATGGAGCTGTCGTCGACCGCTTCCAAGCTCGACGTGTCGACCCCGTGGTTCGATCCGTTCGCCAACGTCGAAGGGCTCAAAATCCTCGCCGAAACCGGAATCGGCGCCATCGAGGCCCACAATCGCTCACTGATCGCGGACCTCGAGCATCGCGGAATCAAGATCCCCTACGACCCGGCCAACCGCTCGCCGATCCTCTCGATCGAGCTGGGCGACGCAGAAGCCACCATGAACGCCCTCAAACGCGAGCGCATCCAGGCGTCGGTGCGGGC
>JBFKDW010000010.1:0-49915 GCA_041619515.1 Acidimicrobiia bacterium | reverse complement strand
GAAGTCGGGGCCCCGGCAGCCTTTCGTACTATTTTGAGCCCGGCTGCCCACCGCAGGAAGCGCCCAGGACACACATGCCGAGCCGAGTTCGCATCAAGACCGCGATGGGCCGACCGCTCGATGTCGGCCATCCCTCCAATCGTTTCATCCTCGTAGCCACTTTCCTGGCCGGGCTCGGCACTCTGGGATGGCGGTGGTCGACGGGTGCCGACGACATCTGGCTGTGGTCGTTTCGCATCGCCGCCGCCGTCTTCCTGGCCTGGGCAATCGGACGGGAGGTTGACCCCGACGACACCGGGTCGGCGGGGGTCGCCACCCTCATCGTCGTGCCGTTCACGATCCTCGGACCGCCATCGCTTGCCGCCAGCGTTGCGAGCCTCTTCGCGGCCCGGATTGCGGTCCGGACGACGGGCATCTCGCCGCACGTCATCGACGGAATCGCCCTGACGGCCGGGGCCGCCTATCTCGCCGCCCGGCCGGAAGCCTGGCCCGCCCTCGGCAGCCTGATCCTGGCAGTCGGCACCGACCGGTATGCGCAGCCGTCGGGACCGGACCGCACCCTCTGGTTTGCCACGGCGATGATCGTGGCGGCGACCGCAGCAGGCTTTGCGTTTGCCGACCCACCGGGATGGAGCCAACCGACCGTGGGTGAATGGGTGATGCTGGGCGTGACTGCGGTCGGTGGATTTCTCGCCATCGTCAACACCCGGCGCCCGCAGAGCACGGCCGACTACCGATCGAGCAGCCTCAGTGAGTCCCGTCTCCGATTCGGGCGGGGCCTCGTCCTCCTCACTCTCGTGATCGGGGTCGTCTACCTGGGCGGACCGATCATGGCGACCCTCAGCCCGTTGTGGGCAGCCATCGTCGCAGTCACAGTGGTCCGCTACTACCGGCTGCAGCAGGGCAAGCGGAGCGGACGCAGTGCCCGCGTCCCCAGCTGAGCCCGGTGCCAAGAATTGGGCGCCTACCCGCCGATGTAGCTCATCTCGACTTTGGGAAGACCCCGGGTTTGGGCAGAGCGGATTTCTGAGTAACGGTCGGCCCTGCCTTTCCACACGTCATCGACGAGGGCGCCGAGCTCGGCGTCGGTCCCTCCGGACCGCAGCAGGGTCCGCAGGTCGTGACCCTTGGTGGCGAACAAACAGGTGTAGAGAGATCCCTCGGCGGAGAGCCGCAGTCTCGTACAAGCCCCACAGAACGGCTGAGTCACCGAGGCGATGACACCGAACTCGCCCCTCCCGTCCAGATAGCGGTAGCGGCGGGCCACCTCGCCCTGGTAGTTCGCCTCCACCGGCTCGCACGGGAGCTCGGCGGCGATGCTGCTCACGATCTCTGCGGCGGGCACGACGTCTTCGAGGCGCCATCCGTTGGTTGCACCCACGTCCATGTACTCGATGAAGCGAAGGATGTGCCCGGTCCCGCGGAAATGCTTCGCCATGTCGACCAGGGTATGGTCGTTCACCCCGCGCTTGACAACCGCGTTGACTTTGACCGGTCCCAGACCCGCTGCGGCCGCCGCCTCAATGCCATCGAGGACTTTGCCGACGGGGAAGTCCACGTCGTTCATGGCACGGAAGACCGTGTCGTCGAGGGAATCGAGACTGACCGTCACCCGGCTGAGGCCGGCGGCTGCTAGTGCGTGCGCCTTGCGCGCCAGCAGCGAGCCGTTGGTGGTGATCGTGAGGTCGAGGTCTCCGAGGGCGGACAGCATTCCGACCAGGGTCTCGATCTCGGCCCGCAGCAACGGCTCGCCGCCGGTGAGCCGGATCTTCTCGATCCCCCGCTCGGCCAGCACGCCTGCGACCCGGCTGATCTCTTCGAAGGTCAGCAGGAGGTCGCGGCTCAGGAACGCGTACTCCCGGTTGAAGATCTCCTTCGGCATGCAGTAGCCACACCGGAAGTTGCACCGGTCCGTAACCGAAATCCGTAGATCACGGACGGGGCGCTGCAGGGCATCGAGCATGAACGGAGGGTAGTCGGCCCGGCCGGTTGCGGCCCCGGCGAGCTAGCCGAACCGCTCCTCGAGAATCTGCTTGGCAGCTTCGGCAATGGCGGCCCAATCGCCGTCGGGGCCGCGGGTCAGGGTGACAAAGTCGGCGGTCATGAACACGCTGGTCACGCCCGGCAAATCAACGAGGGCCTGAGCGGTGGGGTCCTCAGACGCCTGGCCGGCCACCACCGTCGTCGGTCCCCCGACATCCTGTCCGACGGTGAATTTGAGGGCGTTCGGGTTCGGGGTTTGTTCGATGATGACTGGCATGGGGCAATCGTACTTCCTCGCGGGGTCTGCGGGCGGCCGGGAAGCCTAAACCGGCTTGTACGCTCTGGCGACGGTGACCGGCTCGACGTCGTCGAACTCTCCGGCGGGAGCCACTGCTTTCATCAGCTCGGGAAGCCGGTCGAGCAGGTCGTCGAGCTCTTCGGCTGACAGCAGCTCCATGCCGCGCCATCCCTCCACTGCGACCGAATCGGCGTATGCCTGGTAGTCGCGGAAATGGCCGAGCGGAAAGTCGAGGCTGTAGGAGTCGCCGTCCCTGAAGCCGGCCTTCACCAGGCCCATTCCGATGTCCATCTGGCGCGGATGACGGTCGAGTAGGTACCGGGCAACCCGCGGGTACATCGTCGACAGGAGCAACTGGGGGTATTGCTGGGGACGCGAGTCCAGCAGTGTGGCGGCGTCGAACTCAGTCAAGAGCAGTCCACCACCCGGCTTGAGGACCCGGTAGATCTCGGCGAGCAAGCTGCGGAGATGGGTCACCGAGCCCGCCGCGTCGCGCAGAACCGCCAGATCGAGACTGTTGGCGGCCAGCCCGGTAGCCGACGGCCTGGCGTCTTCGGGCGGTGGATCGCCCCTGGTGACCAGCGCCACCTGACCGTTGTCGAACCGCCGGCCGGTGCCAACGGGAAGATCGATATCTGCGACGTCTTCTCCTACCAGGAGTATCTCCCCGGCGGGCGGAAGGTCGAGGTCGACAATGAGGTCTCTCCACATTCGCCAGAGGGTAGCGACGAGACACCCACCATTGAGTCACAGAACCGCAGGCTCAAGATTTATTCGCCGCTACCGATAGCTCCTGTGCGGTCGAGAGGACCAGGAGACGAAACGTCGAGGCACCACGGTGTCCCGTCGGAATCGGGCCACGGCAGCCGACGATTGCACAGGGGTCGCAAGACCTCAACCGAAGGCCTCGCGCCTTCACCGGACCAAGACCCAACGGCCGCCGACCGGGAAACCGGCCAGCGGCCGGGGCTTGGGCCACCCACGTCCCCCGCCGGGGCTCGTGCGCGTCCACAGCTCACGGCACTCGATTGCCGGGGTCCTCCACCCACACGACCATCGGCCACACACTGCCGGCTTCGTCGACAACGTCGATGCGAACCCGCCAGACGCCGTCGTCGTGCGAGCCCTCCACAACCGTGGCCTCACCGTCCCAGACCGACGCCGACTCGAGGGCCCGGCGGCCGACCTCGGCCGGGAGCGTCACCGGATCGGGCGGGCCTGCCGGCGCCGGAGCGGCCGGCAGCTCGGCGGGCTCCGGGACCTCGACCACACGCGTCCCGCCGTTGGTGTCGACCCGGACCCGAACCGCAACCCCCCGGACCAGGCCGCGCCGAAAGCCGGCATCGGTGGCGGTGATGGAGCGAAACGCCACCAGCACGCGAAACCGACCATCTCCTTCGGAGACGACGTCCCAGGCACGGGCCCACTCAACGTACGTGGTGGCATCCAGCCGGGCCGCGGGCGCCGGGCGTCCCAGGGCGGCTGCGAGCTCCGACTCCCGCCCACCGGCCCCATCCTCGGTGAAATAGTCGGTGACAAACCACTCTGCGCGCATGGCAGCTGATTCCGGGCCCTGGTCGCCGGGCTGCAGTTCCGCCAGCAGATCGGCCTCGGACATCGGCGGCACCGAAGCTGGAGGCGCCACCGGCGTGGTGGCGGGCACCACCGGGGCGGGCGCGGCCTCCGGCCCGGTTCCGGGCGACGTGGTGCGAAGACTGCGAGCAGCCAGCACGCCCACCATCAGTGCCACGAGCGACGCCGCGGCAACGTACACCATCCACGGTCGATCACGTTCCTGCGGGATGAGCGCACTCCACGGAATGGATTCGAAGTGCTCCTCGTCGACCGGCATCTCGTCGTCTGCCACGGGAGCAAGGTATGGGACGCGACTGCGCGGTTCAAGGGGTTGATCCCTGGGCGAGAGGGCCGCCGCTAGGTGACGAACTCCAGCACGCGCCCCATGAAGGCGTCGTACTCGTCGCGGTGCATGGAGTGCGAAGAGCTCGGGACGGTATGAAACTCGATATTCGGGTTCATCTCGGCGAGGCTCACTCCCAGCGCCGGGGGTACGAGTGGGTCGAGGTCGGCTCCGAGGAGCAGGGTCGGCATCGGCAACGCTGCCACGGCGGCGACCACGTTCCACCCGGGGTTGTGGGTGATGGAGTGCTCGATGACCTCCCGGCCCGCCTGGTTCTGTGCATCCAGCTTGATGCGGGCGTCCTCCGGGTGCCAGGTCGGGTTGGCAGCGGCCACCTGCTCGAGGGTGACGCCCGGACCGAGGTCGGCGGTCACGTATTCGAGGGCGATGTCCTGGTCGAGGATGACGAGCAGCGGGTCTTCGAGAATCACCTGCCGCGCCCATTCCGGCCGCTCGGTGAGTGCCTGCACTACTGCCGCCCCACCGAGGGAATGCCCGAGCACGACGTCCCAGGAATCACGCAGCGCAAGAAGGTCGGCCGCATAGGCGTTGATGCTGTAGTCGCCGGGGCTGTCGCTGGCGCCGTGGCCTCGCAGATCGACCGCCGTCACACGGAAGCCGGCTGCAGCCAGCGCCGGGCCGACCCGCCACCATCCGGCTGCATTGGAGCCAAGCCCGTGGACTATTAGGAAGTCTCGATCACCGTCGCCCCAGTCCGTGCGCTCCAGCTCGATCGAATCCGGCATCATGCTCCCGCCGGCAGTTGGGAAGCCGCCGGCAGGCAGCCCGGAGGGCCGGCGGGGCTCACCTAACGAAGCTCGTGGCCGACCAGGTTCATGAACTCCGATCGGGTCCTGGCGTCGGTGCGGAATGAGCCCCGCAACGACGAAGTGATCATCTCGCTGTTCTGCTTCTGGACGCCCCGCATCAGCATGCACAGGTGGGCGGCCTCCATGACGACGCCGACTCCGAGCGGGTCGAGGCACTCCATGAGGGCATCGGCCACCTGGTTGGAGAGCCGTTCCTGGATCTGCATGCGGCGGGCGAAGACGTCGACGATGCGGGCAAGCTTGCTGACCCCGATGACCCTCCCGTCGGGAATATAGGCGACATGGGCACGGCCGAAGAAGGGAAGCATGTGATGTTCGCACATCGAATAGAACTCGATGTCCTTGAGCATGACCATCTCCGAATCCGGTGATTCGAAGATGGCGTTGTTCACGACTTCCTTGAGGCTCTGGGTGTATCCCCCGGTGAGGAATGCCATCGACTTCGCCACCCGGAACGGGGTGCGCTGGATGCCCTCGCGATCAGGGTCTTCCCCGAGAATCTCGAGCTGCTCGCGCACGAGCGCCTCGAATCGGGGATTGAAGGTCTCGTCGGCGGGCCCATACTCCTCGAACGCCTCATCGAGCGAGAGCTCAAGATCTTGTTCTGCCATGGGGACCTTCCTGAGGCTCGGGGGCAATGGTTGTGTAGCGATTTCGGCGACCGTCTTATTCCGGCCGGGCACAATCCAGTCTCCGGCCACCTCAGCCGCAGGAACCGCTACATAGGAGTATTCGGAGAGATCCGGATCCGGGATGCCGAGTTCGGGGTCGTCGAGATCGTCGTAGAGGATCACGTCGAGGTCCAGCACCCGGGGCGCGTTCTTGTCGGACGTGCGGGTGCGGCCGAGACCGGCTTCGATCCCGCGGAGGGATGCTTTCAGCGCCGCCGGGGCGAGGGCGGTTTCGACCACCACAGCGGCGTTGAAGAACGGCGGGTAATCGCCGCCGACCGCTTCGGATTCGAAGATCGAGCTGGTGGCGATCACGGTGACCTCGGAATGGAGGCGCAACGCTCGGACGGCTGCGGGCAGGTTCTTGCTGCGCTCGATGTTGCTCCCCAGCAGGAGCACGGCCCGGCTCATTCGGCCATGACCTCAGCCCGGGTCCGGTGGATGGTGACACCGACCGAACGCGTGAAGGTGACCGCTCCCGGCTTCTCGGCGGTGATCTCGACCTCCTCGATCCGGGGATCGGTCCGGAAGCAGATCTGCGCCAGGTCGGCGACCAGCTTCTCGACCAGGCCGGGGGCGGCGGTCTCGATGTGGGCGTGCATGGCTTTGGTGATCGTCGAGTAGTTGACCGAGTCCGACATGTCGTCACTCTGGCCGGCGCGGCGGGTATCCAGGTACAGGGTGGCGTTGACGACGATGTCCTGGGGCGTGACCCGCTCAACCGGGTTGATCCCGATAATGGCGTGGACGAGCAGGTCCCGGATATGAATCTGATCTAACGCCACAGAACCTCCCCCGGGCCGGGCTGATGCATTGGGTAGAGCATCAGGCGAGCGTAGCTCGCCGCAGCGTCGCACGCGGGGCGGTTCACTTCGGGAGGACCGTGTCGGCTGCCGGGGAGGATTCCGGCGGCTACCGCTCATAGACAACGTCGCCTGCCACCAGCGTGAGGTCGACCTCGAGGCCGGTGGTTCGGCCCAGCTCGAAGGGATTGGCGGAAAGCACGACGAGGTCGGCGGCCTTGCCCGGCTCGATGAGTCCCCTGTGGTCTTCCAGGAAATTGACGTAGGCCGAGCCGACGGTAAAGGCCATGAATGCCTCTGCCAGTGTCAGGCGCTGCTGGGGAAGGAAGGGCTCCGAATCCGGGTCGCCGGGGACCTGACGGGTCACTGCCACGTCGATCTGGGCCATCACATCGGGCGTGGAGACGGCCCAATCGCTTCCCATGGCGAGGTGGGCACCGGATCGTACGAGATCGGCAAATGGATATTGCCGGGCGGCGCGCTCGGCGCCGAGAAACGGCAACGTGAGCTCGGTCATGGCGGGATCGGCGCAGGCCCACAGCGCCTGGGCGTTGGCAGCGGCGCCCAGGGAGGCGAAGCGGATCACATCGTCGGGATGCACGACCTGGAGGTGGGCGAGGTGTGGGCGCGAGTGGCGATCGGGGTTGGCCGAGCGGGCGGCCGCGATCGCGTCCAGGGCGTTGCGGACCGCCGCGTCCCCAAGCGCATGGAAGTGAGGCTGAAAGCCCGCCCCCACCAGCGCTGTGACGATTTCGGGAAGTGAGCGGGGATCGATGAAGTCGAGGCCCGAGTTGCCGGTCGGTGCGCCGTCGGCATCGAGGTAGGGCTCCAGCATGCTGGCGGTGAAGTTCTCGCATACGCCGTCGAGCATGAGCTTCACCGAGCCGGCGGAATACCCGGGGACCGACTCGGCGCGACGCTGCTTCAGCGCCTCGATCTGCTCGAGGCCCCCTCCCCGGTCCCACCACAGCGCACCCCGCACCTGGGCCCGCAGTCCACCGCCGGCAGCCAGGCGCCGGTAGGTGTCGTGCAGCTCTGCGGTCACCCAGGCGTCCTGCCACGCCGTCACGCCACATGAGAAGAGGTATCGCTGCCCTTCCATCAACCCGCGCTCGAGCTCGGCCGGGGAGTTGGTCGGCAAGATCCGCTCGACCAGCGCCATGGCCCCCTCCTGGAGCGTGCCCTGGAGCGATCCGTCGGGGTTTCGCTCGATCCGTCCATCGGCCGGGTCGGCGGCGGTGCCGTCGATCCCTGCCAGCTCGAATGCCCGGCTATTGGCCCAGCCGGCGTGCCCGTCTGCCACCGTCAGGTAGGCCGGCCGGTCTGGAACCAGGCGATCGAGCAGCTCCACCGGAGCCAGCCCGCCGGGAAACCATTCGAACTTCCACCCCCCGCCGCGAATCCACGGCTCTCCCGGGTTCTCAGCGCCGTAGCGGCGAATGGTGTCCATCGCCGCCGCCAAATCACCGGCCTCCAGCAAGTTGCAGCGAAGCCGATCGAGCCCGCCGGTGACCGGGTGGACGTGGGCATCCTGAAACCCGCTGCAGAGCAGTCGGCCCCGGAGGTCGAGCAGGTCGGTTTGCGGCCCGACCCGGGCTTCGACGTCGGCCCGAGCGCCGGCCTCGACGATCGTGCCGCCCCGCACCGCCACTCCCTCCGCCCACGGCCGGAGTGGATCACCGGTGAAGACGGGCCCACCGATGAGGACCAGGTCGGCCGAATCGTCCATCAGCTCAGAGCGGCTGCGGGCGCCCGCCCGGGGACGGGCGCCCGCAGTGCCGGTCAGCTCTTGGCTTCAGCGAGCTTGTCGGTGAAGTTGATCTCGTAGTCACCGGTGTCTTCGATGACCTCGGTGTCGGCCGATCCGGTCGCCGCGTAGAAATCGACGACTTCTTGCTCGACCAACGGCAGGGCGGCCGCGTTGGGACTGCCGTAGTAGTTCCAGTTGGTCAGCGTGGCGCCGTTCTCCGCATCAAGCAGGAAGTTGATGAACGTGTGGGCCGTGCATGGCGCCGTGGAGTCCTTCGGAATCGCCATGTTGTCGATCCAGAGCGTCGCCCCCTCCTCGGGGAGGATGTACGTGTAGTTGTCGGGCTCGTCGGCTTCACCGATCGACACGATCATGTTGCCGGAATAGCCGTGGGCCACCGCAACCTCGCCGCTCACGAGGGCCTCGTCGTACTGATCCGAGTCGAAGGTGGCGATTCCCGCCTTGGCGTTCTTGATCAACTCGGCCGCCTCGTTGAGATGGTCGATATCGGTGTCGTTCAACGAGTACCCGAGGTACTTGAGGGCCGCACCCATGGTCTCGCGCGGGTCGTTGAGCACGGACACGCCCCCGGGGAAGTTCTTCGTCAGTTCCGGATCGAACAGCAGGGCCCAGCTCGGCGTGAAGGCGTCTCCCACCGCTTCCAGGTTGACGCCGAGGCCGGTGGTCCCGTACTGGTAGGCCACCGAGTACGCCCCGTCGGGGTCGTAGGGAAGCGACTGGAAGTCGGCGTCCAGGTTCCCGTAGTTGGGGAGAGCGTCCTTGTTCAGCGGAGTCAGCAGGCCTTCCTCGATCATGATCCCCACCATGTAGTCGGAGGGAACGATGAGGTCGTAGGCAACCCCGGACTGAATCTGGGCGAGCATGGCCTCGTTCGACTCGTAGAACGACTCGACAACGTCAACCGAGTACTCGGTCTCGAAGGCGGTGATCAGCTCGGGGTCCATGTACTCGGACCAGTTGTAGAAGTTGAGATCACCGTCGGTCTGGCCGGCGGCGCATTCGACCGGCCCGGCGCCTTCGCCGTCGTCACCGCCGCAGGCCGACCCGACCAGGGCAAGCGCGGCGACGAAGACGATGGCCTTCGTGAGGTTGGTTGATTTCATGGCTCGTAATCCTCCTATCAAGCCGATTCCGGGTCGACCCCCGAGTCGGTCAGCGACACCTTACTTGTGGAACCTCTTTGGAACGCGAGGGAAATCAGCACCAGCAGCATCGATGCCACCAGCATGACGGTACTGACGGCGTTGATGAGCGGGGTCACGCCGCGGCGCACGAGGCCGAACACGTAGACCGGCAGCGTGGTGGACCCGGGGCCGGCCACGAAGCTGGTGACGACGACGTCGTCCAGCGAGAGTGTGAGCGCCAACAATGCGCCGCCCGCCACCCCCGGCGCAATCAGTGGCAACGTGACCCGCCGGAACGCCTGCCAGCGGTTGGCGTACAGATCGGCGGCCGCTTCCTCGAGCGCGGGGTCGAGCTGGCCGAGGCGCGCGCGCACGACAACTGCCACGAACGAGATGTTGAAGGCGATGTGGCTGAGGGAGATGGTGCCGATGCCGAAGCTGGGGCTCCATCCGAACAGGCCGTCGAGCATTCGAAAGCTCTGGGCGAAGAACAGGAGCATCATCACCGCCATGGTGACGTCGGGGATGATGATGGGGAGGTAGACGAGCCCGTCGTAGGTTCGCTGGCCGCGAAACCGGAACCGTTCGAGGGCGAGGGCGGTGGTGGTGCCGAGAATCGTCGACACGACCGTCGAGATCGCCGCCACCGTTACCGAAATCCGGATGGCGGCCAGCACGTCGTCGTTGCGGAACATGTCCCCGTACCACCGGAAGGATGGCTCGGTCCAGATGCCCACGTTGTTGTTGGCGTTGAACGAGAAGATGATCAACACGATGATCGGGGCATAGAAGAAGGTGAAGACCAGCCAGGCGTTGCCCGCCAGGAGTCGCTCGGTCGGGCTCTTGGGGCGCACTCCGGTGCTCATAGGTTCTTGGCTCCCGACCGGAAGTAGACGATGGTGGCGGCCAGCATCACCGCCATGACGCCAAAGGAGAGCGCCGACCCGAACGGCTGATTGCGGGCGGCCAGGAACTGGCTCACGATGTAGTCGCCGAGGAGCGTGGTGCGAGCTCCGCCGAGGATCTGCGGGGTCACGTACGCACCCAGGGCGGGGATGAACACCAGGATGGACCCGGCGATCACGCCGGGTCGCGACAGTGGCCAGGTGACCTTGCGAAAGGCGGTCAAGCCATCGGCGTAGAGGTCGCGGGCCGCCTCGACCAGGCTCCAGTCCATCCGTTCGAGCGCGGCGTACAACGGCAAGACCATGAAGGGGAGGTAGCCGTATACGAGCCCTATGAGCACAGCCGTGTTCGTGAACAGCACGCGGATCGGGTCACCGCCCAGCGCCTGCGACAGTTGCGACAACGGGCCGTCGGTACCCAGCAGGACCCGCCAGGCGTAGGTACGAACGAGGAAGTTCGACCAGAACGGGATCATCACCATGACGAGGAGCACGTTGCGGATGGCCGGCCGGCGGGTAGCGATGTAATAGGCGAACGGGTAGGACACCACTAGGCAGATCAAGGTGGTCAGGAATGCCAGGGTGAGGGACCGCAGCGCGATCTCCCCTACCAGCGGGTCGAACAGCCGCCGGTAGCTCTCGAGGTTCCAGTCTTCGAGACGGGTGCGCCCGGTGGAGCTGCGGGTGGCGAAGGAGTACACGAAGACGATCACGAGCGGAACGGCGAAGAAGAGGGTCAGGTACAGCCACGACGGGAGTGCGATCAGCAGCCCACGCCGGGCGGCGGCGCGCTCGGCGGCTATCTCGAACTCGGGCGTCGCCACCTCGACGGTCCGTACGTCGGTCGCCACGTCAGTCCTCTACCACCGTGGTGGCGCGCGGGCTCCAGGCGGCCACCGCCTCTTCACCGACGTCGTACAGCTCGACTCCCGGGCGGTTCTCCTCTTTCACTTCGAGCACGCCCGCCGCGGTCTCGATGTCGTAGTAGAAGACGTCACCGTGATAGGTCCGCCGGATCACTCTTCCACGAACGGTGTTGGCTCCCTCCGGAATGATCTGGTCCAGCTCGAACAGCGTGAGCCGCTCGGGACGAATCGCCACGGTCACCGCCTCGCCGGGCTGAGCGCCGGTGGCGGCGCGCACGACGTGTCCGCCCTGCAGTTCCACCGACTGATGATCCACCACGGTGGCGGGCAGCAGGTTGATCTCACCGATGAAGTCGGCCACGAATCGAGACGTGGGATGCTCGTAGATCTCCTCCGGCTTGCCGACCTGGAGCAGCAGGCCCTCGTTCATGACGCCGATGCGGTCGCTCATGGTGAGCGCCTCTTCCTGGTCGTGCGTCACGTAGATGAAGGTGATGCCGACGCGCTCTTGGAGCTCTTTCAGCTCGACCTGCATCGACTGGCGAAGCTTGAGGTCGAGGGCCCCGAGCGGCTCGTCGAGCAGCAGCACCTCCGGCTCGTTCACCAGCGCCCGGGCGAGAGCCACCCGCTGCCGCTGGCCGCCGGAAAGCTGCTTCGGGCGTGCTTCGGCCCGATGGGTGAGCTGGACCATGTCGAGGGCCCGCTTCACCCGGGTGGAGATCTCCGAGGACTCGACCTTCTGCATCAAGAGCCCGAAGCCGACGTTCTCTGCGACGTTCATGTGCGGAAAGAGGGCGTAGGACTGGAACACCGTGTTGACCGGACGCTTGTTGGGGGGCTGGAGCGCCATCTCGACCCCGTGGATGGTGAGCGAGCCGGAGGTAGGGAACTCGAAACCGGCGATCATCCTGAGCGTGGTGGTCTTCCCGCACCCGCTTGGTCCGAGCAGCGAGAAGAACTCGCCTTCCGCCACGGCGAGGTCGAGATGCTTGACCGCAACGATGTCGCCGAAGTGCTTGGACACCCCGTCCAGGCGCACGGACTCGTTCACGCCAACTCCTTGGCGACGGTGTCCACTGCGTTCTCCACCACATCCATTGCCTCGTCGAGCAGGTCGTCGCCGACGGTGAGGGGAGGCAGGAACCGCACGCAGTTGGAGAACAGCCCGGACCGTATGGTTATGACCCCGTTGCGCACCGTTTCGGCGGTGACGGCCGAAGCCGCTTCCATCCACGGCGCTTTCGAATCTGGATCGCGAACCAGCTCCATCACGAGCATTGGCCCCACTCCGCGCACGTCCCCAACCATGCCGGGGTGCCGGTCCTGGATCGCCTGCAGCCGGCCCCGCAGCTTGTTTCCGATCTCTCGGGCTCGCGCCAGGAAGGCGGGGTCGGTGATCTGGTCGATGGCGGCAAGGGCGGCGGCGCAGGCGAGCGGATTGCCCGAGTAGGTGCCCCCCAGCCCACCCGGATGCGGAGCGTCCATGACCTCCGCCCGGCCCGTCACGGCCGACAAGGGCATTCCCGCCGCCAGCGATTTGGCGGTGGTGACGAGGTCGGGAACGACCCCGGTGTGCTCGATGGCAAACACCTCGCCGGTTCGGCCCATCCCGGACTGGATCTCGTCGGCGACCAGCAGGATCCCGTGCTGGTCGCATAATTCCCGGAGGCGGGCCAGCCACTCGGCCGGCGCCGGGATGAATCCGGCTTCCCCCTGCACCGGCTCGACCACAACGCACGCCACGTGAGCCGGGTCGACGATGGCGGTGAAACAGTGCTCGAGATTCTCGGTGTGCCACCGGATGTGCTCGGCGGGGGACCTGTCCGAAGGCCGCCGGTAGGTGTTCGGGAACGGGAAGCGATACACCTCTGGTGAGAAGGGCCCGAAGCCCTTCTTGAAGAGCCCGAACTTGGATGTCATGGCCAGGGTGAGGTTGGTACGACCGTGGTAGCTGCCGTCGAACACGACCACTCCCTGGCGTCCGCTGGCGGAGCGGCAGATGTTGACGGCTGTTTCGACCGCCTCCGCCCCGCTGTTCATCAGCACCGTCTTCTTGGCGAAGTCGCCCGGGGTGACGGCGTTGAGGCGCTCGGCGACTGCCACGTAGGGCTCGTAGGTGGCAACGATGGCACACATGTGGATGAGGGCGGCGGCCTGGCGTTGCAGGGCCGACACCACCGCCGGCGGGGTGTGGCCGACGGCGAGCACTCCGATGCCACCGGCGAGATCGATGAGCACGTTGCCGTCGACATCGGTGACCAGGGCACCGTCTGCGGTCTCGACAGCAAGCTGAGTCAGCTTGCTCGCTCCCCGGGGAGTGGCGGCTTCGCGGCGGGCGACGAGCGCACGGCTGGCGGGACCCGGGATCTCGGTGACGAGTCGTATGCCGGTGCCCATGGTGCTCGCTATCACCTTTCGATTCGGTTGCCCACGGCGACTATTGCAACAGTATGACTTGCCAGATACCCCATTGCAAATGATAGGCTGGTCGCACAACCTGGCTTCGATCGGAGAGAAGGAATGGACCAGACCGCACGTTCCACTGCCGTCGCCGGCGAAGCACCCCTGCGTCTCGACGAAACCGACAAGGCGATCATCCAAGCCCTCCAGGAGGACGGGCGGATGTCGTACAAGAACCTGGCACCACTCGTCGGGCTGTCACCTCCGGCCGTGCGCCAGCGTGTGCTGCAGCTCATCGACGGGGGTGCCATCCAGATCGTGGCGGTCACCGACCCGACCACTCTCGGGTTCGACGTGCAGGCCATGCTCGGGGTAAAGGCGGTGGGCGAGCTCGATGCCATCGCCACCTCCGCCGCCGCCATGTCCGAGGTCGACTATCTCGTCGTCACCACCGGCCGATTCGACATGCTGCTCGAGATCGTGTGCGAGACCAACCGCCACATGCTCGAGACCGTCAACCGCATCCGCTCCATCCCGGGGGTGTCGGAGGTCGAGGTGTTCAGCTACATCAGCCTCGTCAAACAGACCTACGACTGGGGCACGCGGTGAACGAATACCTGCAGCTCGTCGGTGGTGAGTGGGTGCCGGCCGCCGGGGGTGGCACCTGGCAGCTCGTCAACCCCGCCACCGAGGAGATCGCCGGCACCGTGCCCTACGGAGACGCAGCCGATGTCGAAGCGGCCATCGACGCGGCAGCAGCTGCAGCCGAGGAGTGGGCCCACACCAACCCCTACGAGCGGGCCACAGTCCTCACACACGCCGCCGCCCTCCTCGCCGAGCGCGCCGCCGACTACGCCGCCGTCACGACCGAAGAGTCGGGCAAGCCCCTCGCCCAGGCCGTCGCCGAGTGGTTGTCGGCACCCAACTACCTGACGTACGCGGCCGAGGAGGGCAAGCGGATGGGCGGGCGCATCATCCCGGCCCGCTCCCCCGGCCGCAGGATCGACGTCACCTACCGGCCGCTGGGCGTCGTCGGGGTGATCACCGCCTGGAACTTCCCCGTCTACAACATCAACCGGGCGGTCTCATCCGCACTCGCCGCCGGCTGCACGGTCGTAGTGCGCCCCTCCGAGCACACGCCCCGGTCGGCGATGCTGTACGCCAGGGCCCTGGCCGATGCCGGAGTTCCGGCCGGGGTGATCAACGTCGTGAACGGCGAGCCCCATGCCATGGGCCAGGCGATGCTCGACGACGCCAGGCTCCGCAAGATCCACTTCACCGGCTCGGTGCGGGTGGGCAAGCTGCTGATGGACGGCGCCTCCCGCACCATCACCAAGCTGTCGCTGGAGCTGGGTGGCAACGCCCCGGTGCTGGTCTTTCCGGACGTGGCGGACCTGGAGGCGGTGGCCGCCTCGGCGGTGACTGCCAAGTACCGCAACAGCGGCCAGGTGTGTATCGCCCCCCAGCGCTTCCTGGTTCACGGCTCGATCGTCGACCAGTTCACCAAGGCGGTTTCCGAGGCGTCCGAGCGCGAGGTCGTCGGCAGCCCGATCGACCCCGCCACCACGGTCGGGCCTCTCATCAATGAGGCCCACCGGGCGCGAGTGGAGCGAATGGTGTCGGACAGCGTCGATGCCGGCGCCTCGATCGTGTCGGGAGGAAGCAGGCCGGGCGGGCCCGGATTCTTCTACCGTCCCACAGTCATGTCGGGCTTGCCCGAGGCCGCCCCGCTGGCCGTCGAGGAGGTGTTCGGGCCGGTGCTGCCGGTGCAATCGTTCGATACCGCCGACGAAGCGATCACCCTCGCCAACAGCGTCGAGCACGGGCTGAGCGCCTTCGTCTGGACATCGGACCTCAACAACGCGCTGCATGCATCCGACGCCCTCGAGTTCGGCATGGTGGGGGTCAACGATTGGTATCCGGTGGCTCCCGAGGCACCGTTCGGCGGAGTCAAACAGTCCGGCCTGGGGAGAGAATCGGGGACCGAAGGGCTGCTGGAGTACCTCGAGCCCATGACCCGCTTCATCGGCGGTCTGAAATGATGCGCGACCCCATCCGGGTGCTGTGGATCGACGGCTCCGCCGCCGATCTCGGCCGATCACACGGTGCGGCCTTCGGGCAGGCCATCCGTGGCTACGCCGCCGAGCGCGCTCGCCTGGCCGCCGCCGGCACCGACTGGAACCGCGATCGCATCCTGGAGCTCGCCGCTCGCATGCTCCCCGCTCATGAGGCCTACGACTCGGGTCTCTACGAGGAGATGCTCGCCATGGCCGCCGCCGCCGGCATCACCCCGGCCGAGGCGGTGGTGGTCGGCGGGTACACCGACTTCATCGATACCGTCCGGGCGGAAGCTGGCGGCACTGCAGTCGAGGACACCTGTACCGCCGTCATCGTCCCCGATCACCTCGCGGACGGAGCCGGCTACCTGGCGCAGACCTGGGACATGCACGCGTCTGCCACCGACCACGTGGTCATGCTCGGTCTTTCTCCCGAAGACGCTCCCCGGTCGCTGGTCTTCACCACGGTGGGAACGCTCGGCCAGATCGGCATGAACGAGGCAGGCATATCCATCGGGATCAACAACCTCACGGTCGACGACGGTGCGGTGGGCGTGACCTGGCCCTTCGTGGTGCGCAAGGTCCTGGCACAAACCTCGTTCCGGGCGGCCGTGGACAGCGTGCTCGATGCTCCACTGGCCGGCGGCCACAACTTCTTGATCTTGGACAGGCAGGGGAACGGGGTCTCGATCGAGGCAACCCCGACCGCACAACACATAGCCGAGCTCGACCGGAGCCCGCTCGTGCACACCAATCATTGCCTGTTTCCGGCCACCCGGGCGGTGGAGGGTGAGCGGCCCGCGGCGCTGCAGCTGTCCTCCGAGCAGCGGCTGCAGCAGGCGCCCGAGCATCTGGCGCAGACCCCGGTGACGGTCGAAGCCCTCATGAATCTGACACGAGACGAGCGTGCCATCTGCCGCCGGCCCGAGCCCCCTTTCGATTACGAGAGCTCGGGTGCAACCATCCTGCGGCCCGCTACCGGGGACTTCTGGGCATGCTGGGGCGTGCCGTCGGAAAACGAGTTCGAGCACTTCCGGCTCGAGCAACGAAGCGATCTCAACGCATGAGCGAGCTGCGGTACGAAAATCTCACCGCCGAGCTGGCACCGCAGTGTGCGGCGCTCGAGTTGCGAGCTTTCCCGCATGCCGATCCGACGGATCTGCTCTCGGAAGCCGACATCCGCGCCTACGCCGACACCTTTCCCGAGGGATTCTTCGTCTGTCTCGACGGCGACCGGGTGGTGGGCCAGGGAGCGGGTATCTTCCTCGACTTCGACTTCGATCATCCCCAGCATTCGATCACCGAAGTAACCGGCGAGCATCAATGCGGGAATCACGATCCCGCCGGCGAGTGGTACTACGGCACCGACATCGTCGTCGACCCGGAGTACCGGCGCCGCGGCATCGGCAGGCGCCTCTACGAGCTGCGCAAGGACCTGGTCGTGCGGTTCAACCGCAAGGGGATCATCGCCGGCGGCTACATGCCCGGCTTCGCAGATCACAAGCACGAGCTGTCGGCCGCCGACTACATTCGCAAAGTCGACGCCGGCGAGCTCTACGACCCGACCCTCACGTTCCAGAAGCAGAACGGATTCCGGCTGCTGGACGCGCTCGAGAACTACATCTCGGACGAGGCAACCGACAGCTGGTCGGCGCTCATCGTGTGGGATAACCCCGAATACGGCGCCGACTCGTGAGCGCCGATCCGTTCGAGTCGGCCCGGGTCTCGGCCTTTGCTTCCCGCGCCTCGTTCTCCGGCGTCCCCGCCCGGCCACTCGACGACTTGGGAGACGCGGGCGTCGTCATCCTCGGCGCTCCGTTCGACTGGGGAACCACCCACCGGCCGGGAGCTCGCTTCGGTCCCAAGGCAATCCGGGAAGCCGACTATCTCGGGTTCGACGGCTATCGCCCCCACCTGCCGACCGGAATCGATCCGCTGTCGACGCTCAAGGTGGTGGACTGCGGCGATCTGCTGCTGCCGGTGGGATACATCGAGGAGTCGCTCGACCTCATCGCCGATGCAGTGGAACGAATCGCCCGCCACGGGGCGGTTCCCGTCGTCCTCGGCGGCGACCATTCGATCACCTTCCCGAATGCCCGGGCGGTGGCGGCCGTCCACGGTGATATCGCACTCATTCATTTCGACGCCCACGCCGACACGGCCGAGACCAACCTGCCCGGCGCCCTGCTCGGGCACGGGACACCCATGCGCCGGCTCATCGAGTCCGGAGCGGTTGCCGGCCATCGGTTCGTCCAGATTGGTTTGCGCGGCTATTGGCCCGATCCTCCGGTGGTCGAGTGGATGGCGGAGCAGGGCATGCGCAGCTACCTCATGTCGGACATCGAAGAGCGGGGGCTGGGGGCGGTGGTCGACGAGGCCGTTGCCTACGCCGCCGATGGGGCGGACGCGGTGTTCCTGTCGGTCGACATCGACGTGGTCGACCCCGGCATGGCTCCCGCCACCGGCACCCCCGAGCCGGGCGGCCTCACCTCTCGACAGTTGCTCGACACGTTGCGCCGACTGGCACGCGATCTGCCGGTGGTGGGGGCCGACATCGTCGAGGTCTCGCCCCCGTACGACGGCCCCGGTGAGATCACCGCTTTTCTGGCCAACCGCCTGGTGTTGGAAGTGCTCAACGGGATGGCCGAGCGGCGCCGGGCGGACGGGTAGGGGTGTCCTCGGCGCTCGGGGTGATCGGGATCATTCTCTATGCGATGGTCGGTTTCCTCTACGTGGCGAGCGGATTGGTCGTGCCGTATCCGGCGGTATTCGGGATGTGGGGGATTTGGATGGCGGGGTGGGTGGCACTGGCACGGGTCTTTGACCGACGCCGGGCCTGGACGCCGGTGGTGGCGGTCACGGCACTGGGCGTGTGGGTGGTGATCGTCCAGCTGGGTGACCGGCTGCTGGGATGGACCGCCTAGAGCCTCAGATCTCGGCCAGGTGGGCCACGGCGTCCCCTTGATTGACCAGCGGGTGCTGGGTGTGGCCGATGACGAGGCCGGCTTGGCGGGCGATCACCCGCCCGAGCCGCTTGCCGAACGGATCGCGGATGGAGGCAATCGTCTCACCGGAATCAACGAGCGACCCGAGCGCTGCGTCCAGCTGGATGAGACCGCTCTTGGGAGCGCGCATCCAGCGGCTCTTGCGCGACTCGCGCACGTCCGAGGAGGGAGGCGGGGCCTGCGGGATCATCTCCAGCTTCGACAGGATCCTCAGGATGCCGTCGCGCCCGGCCGCGATCGCGACGGAATCGAAGCGCAGCGCTTCGCCGCCCTCGTACAGGAGGACGGTGGCTCCCGCCTCGGTGGCCGCCTCCCGCAGTGACCCGTCGCGCGTTCGGGAGTGGATGGCAACGGGAGCTGCGAAGGTCCTGGCCAGCTCGAGGGTCTGCGGGTCGTCGAGGTCTGCCCGGATCTGTGGGAGGTTGATCCGATGATCCGAACCGGTATGGAGGTCGATCCCGACACTGCAGCGGCCGACCACTTCGGTCATCAGCAGGTTGGCGATGCGGCTCGCCAGCGAGCCTCGCTCCGAGCCCGGGAAGGATCGGTTGAGATCGCGCCGGTCGGGCAGGTACCGATCACCGTTGTTGAACCCGTGGACGTTCACCACCGGCACCGCGATGACCGTCCCCGCCATTGTCTTGGGGTCGAGATCTTCGAGAACCCGGCGGATGATCTCGACACCGCATAGCTCGTCTCCGTGGACGGCGGCACTCAGCCACATCGTGGGCCCTTCGCTGCGGCCGTGGTAGACGAGCAGCGGCAGGGCGACGGGCGTGCCGGACATGAGCCGGGCTATCGGGAGCTCGAACTTGGCTTTGCTGCCCGCCTTCACCGACTCGCCGGCAATGGAGAACGGCAACCGGCGCACCGCCATCAGCCGGATCCGTGTCCGGGGGCCGCCGGATCGGCCGGCTCGCGGACCTCGATCCCCGGCAGAGGCTGAATCTTCGGCCGGGCCCGGCGCTGCCGGCGGGCGGGCACGAGATCGCGCATCGATTCGAGCCTGCCGAAGCACAACAGGCGGTCCTCCGGCTCGAGCACGCGTTCCACACGCGGATTGGGTATCACGGTCGTGCCGCGAGTGAGCGTGAGGACGGTGATGTCCTTGGCTCGCAGCCCCGACTCGCTGATCGCCTGCCCGACCAGATTCGAGCCCTGGTGCACGACGAGCTCGGCAACGCCGTAGCCGGTGCTCACCGTCAGGCGCTGGCGAACATCCAGTTCGGGAAAGCCGACCTGCGTCTGTATGTAATCGACGATGGCACCGGCGACATCGAGGCCGGTGGCGCCTTCGATTCCCTCAAGGCCGGGCGACGAGTTGACCTCCAGCACGAGCGGGCCATCGGCGGCTTCGAGCATGTCGACGCCTGCCACCCGCAGGCCCATGATCTGGGCGGACTGGACGGCAACCCGCTCGTACTCGGGGTCCAGCTCGATGATCTCACTCGTGCCTCCCCGGTGGAGGTTGGATCGGAACTCGTCGCCCTGCGCTCTCCGGCGCATGGCGGCCACCACCCGGTCACCGACGACCAGGGCGCGAATGTCCCGGCCCTTGCTCTCGGCAATGAAGCGTTGAATCAGGACGTTCTGCCTGGTGCTCTGGAGGGTTTCGATCACGGCTTCGGCCACTTTGATGTCCGGGGCAAGGATGACCCCGATCCCCTGGGTCCCTTCGAGGAGCTTGATCACAACCGGGGCGCCGCCGACACGCTCGACCGCTGGGAGCACGTCGGCGCGGTCCCGGACGAAGGTCGTGGCGGGTATCCCGATGTCGTGGCGCGAGAGGATCTGGATGGCGCGGAGCTTGTCGCGGGAGTTGGCGATCCCGTTGGCCGTGTTGGGCGTGTACACGTCCATTTGCTCGAACTGGCGCACAACGGCAATGCCGAAGAAGGTGATCGAGGCCCCGATGCGCGGCAGCACCGCGTCGTAGTGAGAGAGCTGCTTGCCGCGGTACTGGAGGTCGGGCGCTTCGCCCGCCAGATCGATGGCGAACCGGAGCGTGTTCAACACTCGTGCCTCGTGGCCCCGCTCGAGGGCGGCGGTCTTGAGCCGCTGGGTGCTGTAGGCGCTCGGCGAGCGCGACAGAATGGCGAGCTTCACGCGCTCGCCCCGGGCTTGGCGTGGAGATACGAGACGCCGGGGTCGACCCAGAATCGCCGGCGTACCGCCGAGCGGCCCAGCAGCATGCGAAACCCCATCTCGTCGCGAGAGGTCAGGGTCAGGTCTATCTCGTATTCATGCTCACCGATGCGCATGGTGCTCCTGATGACCGGCCTCCTCTGCGAGTGACCGGTGGACGATCGTACCCGCTTGAACGAGACAACTTGGCACGACACTTCCGAGCTGCGATCCCGCGAGCGCTGTTTCGGGTGCACCTCGAACTCCGCCCACGGCGTCCCGTCCCGCTCGGTGACCGACAGGTTGAAGGCGTGCAAGGTCGAGGTGCGCGCTCCCGTGTCGATCTTGGCTTTGATTGCCACCGGTGACAGCTCGGGCACTACCACCCATTCTCGCCACCCGACGAGTGGCCGCGGTTTCGGTTTTCGTGTCGCCATCTGTGGGCATTCTCCGGCCTGGGCGGGGTCGCGGGCAACGTGACATCCGGAGTCTGACAGAGCGGGCAATGCCGGCCCAATCGGTAACCTGCCCCCATGACGCATCGATTCGTTGTGCTGGCCGGCGACGGCATTGGGCCCGAGGTGACCACCGAGGCCACACGGGTGCTCGAAGCGGTGGCAAAGCGCTTCCAGCACGACTTCGGCTTCGAGGAGCACCTCATCGGCGGCGCCGCCATGGACGCCGGGGAGAGCCCGCTTCCCGCCGCCACCCTCGCAGCGTGCCGGGACTCGGAGGCGGTCCTCCTCGGGGCCGTCGGAGGACCCCGGTGGGACGATCCAACCGCACCCACCCGCCCCGAACAGGGCTTGCTCGCCATCCGGCGTGAGCTCGGCCTGTTTGCCAACCTGCGTCCCATCCGGGTCTTTCCCGCACTGGCCGACGCCTCGCCGCTCAAGCCCGGGATTGTCGAGGGCGTCGACATCCTCTTTTTCCGCGAGCTCACCAGCGGCATCTATTTCGGTGAATCGGGCACCGGCGACGGCTCCGCCTACCAGGTCATGCACTACACGGTGGAAGAGATCGAACGCATCGTGCGGGCAGCAGCCGATGCCGCCCGCTCCCGCCGGGGAAAGCTGACGATGGCCGACAAGGCCAACGTGCTCGAGCCGTCCCGCCTGTGGCGGCGCGTCACGGCCGATCTGGTGGCCGCTGAATACCCGGATCTCGACTATGCACCAGTTCTGGCCGATGCGATGGCGATGTATCTGCTGGATCGCCCGACCGAATTCGACGTCGTCGTCACCGCCAACCTCTTCGGCGACATCCTCACCGACGAGGCCTCCATGCTCACCGGATCGCTGGGAATGCTGCCTTCGGCTTCACTGGGTGCGACGGGACCCGGTCTGTACGAGCCGATCCACGGCTCGGCACCCGATATTGCCGGGAAGGGCATCGCCAACCCGCTGGCGATGATCCTGGCTGGGGCGATGGCCCTGCGGCATTCGCTCGGCCTCGACGACGAGGCGACGGCGGTGGAGGCGGCGGTCGAATCGGTGATCGCGGCGGGCGTGAGAACCGCCGACATCGCCCAGGAGCAGCCATCGGTCGGTACCACCGCAATGGGTGACGCGGTCGTGGACGCCCTCGGTTCGTAGGGACGGGCAGCAGACGGTCCCGCTGCGGTGGCCGGTCACGCGGCGGTGGCCGGTCACGCGGCGGCGGCCGGTCACGCGAGCGCAGCCAGCACCCCATCGACGGCTACGTCGGCGGCGGCCTGCAATCGCTCGGGCGTCCAGCCGTCGGGGGCTTCGACGATGGAAGCGAACGCTCCCTGGGCGAAGAGGAACAGCTGGTCGGCGGCGGCCGCCGCGTTCGGGTGGCCGCACTCGTCGACGAGTTTGGCCAGAACCTCACGCACGGCGTCCTCCACCTCGCCGACCTGGCTGCGGATCTGGGGGGTCTGAGTAGCGAGCACGGCAACCCAGAACTGGCTGCGCACCAGCTCGTCCTGATCCCAGGCAACGGCCTCGCGCATGACCGACCGCAGGGCTTCGGCCGGTGGACGGGCGGCTCTGGCGGCTTCGAGCTCGGCAAGCCATTCGTCGGTCATTCGATCGACGGCGTTGATGAGGAGATCCGCCCGGGTGGGAAGGTAGTTGGTGATGGCGGTGGTGGAGACGCCCATCTCGGCAGCAACCGAGCGCAGCGTCACAGCCGCCAGTCCACCACGGGCCGCCACCCGGAACGTGGCTTCGGCCACTTCGGCCCGGCGCTGGGTGACATCGACCTGGATCGGCATGGCTACCCGAGCGCCTCGGCCAGCGAAGCCTCGAACACCTCGAGGGTGGTCGCCACGTCGCCGTCGTCGTGGGCCGCCGACAGGAACCAGGGCTCGAGCGCATCTGGTGAGGGCATCACCCCGCGTTCGATCATTCCCATGACGAGCTTCTCGTACAGGACCTCGTCATGGTCGCTCACCGCCCGGTAATCGGTGGCCGACCCTTCACCAAAGTAGAAGCCGAACATGGCCGGGACGCCCTCGACGCTATGTGCCACGCCGCGGCCGGCCAGGATCTTGCTCGTCCCCTCCATGAGAGCAGTCCCCACCCGCTCAATGCGGGCCATCGGCTCACCGGTCAGGAGCTTGCCGATGGTGGCCGAGGCGGCGGCGGCCGAAATGGCGTTGCCCGAATAGGTGCCGGCCTGGACGATGCCCCCTCTGGCCCATCCGTCGAGAACCGGGCCCCGGCCGGCGACGGCGGCCACCGGCACGCCGTTGCCCATGGCCTTGGCAAACGTGGCGAGATCGGGAGTCACCCCGTAGGTCTCGGCGGCCCCGCCGACGGCGGTCCGAAAGCCGGTCTTGACCTCGTCGAAGATGAGCACGGCCCCGTTGGCGTCACACAGATCTCGCAGGCCGGCCAGGAAGCCCTCGGCCGGCTGGATGCCCATCGCGTTTCCCAGCATCGGTTCCACCAGCACCGCGGCGATGCGATTGCCGTCGTTGGCGAACACCCGGCGGACCCCGTCGAGATCGTTGAACGGCAAGGTGCGAATCAGCGTCATGATCAGGTCGGGCATCCCCGAGCTCATCGCCACCGGGATGGGGCGGTAGGGCGAGCCGAGCGAATCGGTGGCGTCACCGGGCGTCGAGTACATGACGTAGTCGTGGGCGCCGTGATAGGTGCCCTCGAATTTGAGCACGACATCGCGGCCGGTGAAGCCGCGAGCCAGACGCACCGCGTGCATGGTGGCTTCGGTGCCGGTGTTGGTGAAGCGGAGCTTCTCCACCCACGGAACGGCCCGCTTGACCGTCTCGGCGGCGAGGATCTCCCGCTCTTGTGTGAAGGCGAATGTCGTGCCGGCCATCGCCGCCTCGGCAACGGCGGCTCCCACTTCGGGATCACCGTGGCCCAGAATGATCGGCCCAAAACCGCAGTGGTAGTCGATGTAGCGCTTGCCGTCGCTGTCGAACACGTGGGCACCCTCGCCGCGGCTGATGACGATGGTTTCGTTTCGCCCCCAGTAGCGCCACCCGCTCGACACGCCGTTGACCATGGCGGCGTACGCACGGTCGAACCACTCGGTGGTCTCCGGTCCCTGGATGCTCATGAGTTCTCCTCTTCGATGGTCACGTACAGCTTCTCGACGGTCTCGATGACGTCCCACCGGCCCGACCAGCCGGCGGGGAGGACGAAGACGTCACCCCGTCCGACTTCGGTTGCTGTGCCGTCGGCGTCGGTTATGCGGGCCCGGCCCGAGATGATGGACACCACTTCGGTGTCCGGCCGGTTCTCGATTGCCCAGCCGCCCGGCGTGCTGGCCCAGACTCCGACTTCGACACCGCCGGATGCGAACAGCTCGGTGAAGCCGGTGCGCGGCCGCCCGGAGTCGGCCCCGGGGCGGATTCCGCCGTCCTCCATGGCGGCGAGAAGGGCGGGAAGGGCAGTGTGGACAGACGACGGCACGGGCTCTCCCATCAGTGCTTTCCCAGCCACCACACCAGGTCGGCGCGTTTGGCGCGACGATGGGTGCGATTCTCGAAGCCGTCGGCGCCCAGCATGATGCGATAGGCGGCGTAGATCCCGAGCCAACGGAGCGGCTCCGGTTCCCACGAGCGGACGTGCCGGTTGACCCACGGGAAGCGGGTGCGCTCGGTTTCCCGACCGGTGATGAGGTCCGCCAGGGTGCGTCCGGCCAGGTTGGTGGCCGCCACCCCGGCTCCGACGTAGCCGCCTGCCCAGGCCAGGCCGGTCTTCGAATCGAGCCCGACGGTCGGGAGCCAGGTTCTGGGGGCCCCGAGGACGCCGCCCCACCGATGGCTGATGGCTGTGTCGACAAGCTGGGGGAAGACCTCGCACAAAGCGTCGTGTACCGGACCGAAAGCCGCGACGGGGAACTCGGCATTCGTACGGATCCGCGAGCCATAACTGTAGGGGGTGGCGCGCCCGCCGAAGGCGATCCGGTCGTCGGCGGTCCGCTGCCCGTAGATGACGGTGTGGCGGTAGTCGCCGAAAGTCTGGCGGTCCGCCAGGCCGATCTCGTCCCACAGGGAGGGGGGCAACGGCTCGGTGGCAATCATGATCGAGTAGACCGGGGCGATGCGGCGGTGGAACCCGGGCAGGTCGGCGGTGTAGCCCTCGGTGGCACGCACCACCACGGGAGCCGAAACGGTGGCCCCGCCGGCGGTGGTTAGGCGTTGAGGCTCGATGGCGGTGACGGCAGTGTCCTCGAAGATGCGGACCCCTTGGCGCTCCACAGCCTCGGCCAGGCCGAGAGCCAGTTTGGCCGGGTGCACAGCGGCGGTGTGGCGCGACCATAGGCCACCATGCAGGTCGCTGACCCGGGCGATCGCGCCGGCTTCGGCCGCAGATAAGACCCGCGTGTCGTCGGCAGTGGCGCCGTAGCGGTGCGCACTCTCAACTTCGTGGTGCGCCCGGGCCAGCTGGCCACCGTTGCGAAGGAATTCCACCGAGCCGCCCTTGTGGTAGTCGCAGTCGATCCCCTCGGCCGCCACCACCTTGCCGATCTCGTCGACGGTCTCCCGCAGCACTGCCCCGAACCGGCTGGCCGTCGTTAGATCTGAGAGCGCTTCGACCCGGCTGAGCCCGGCGGAGAATCCGTCGTAGCACCAGCCGCCGTTGCGGCCGGAGGCACCAAAGCCCAGGTGCGATTTCTCCAGGACCGCAA
Source organism: Acidimicrobiia bacterium (assembly GCA_041619515.1). Lineage (GTDB taxonomy): Bacteria > Actinomycetota > Acidimicrobiia > Spongiisociales > SHLN01 > SHLN01. The sequence goes on along the minus strand of JBFKDW010000010.1, from coordinate 24,030 downwards.
TCGACAGGTCGGGGTCGGCCGCGGCCAGCGAGTAGGCGGTCCAGAGCCCGGTGTACCCGCCGCCGACGATGGCGACATCAACGGCGAGGTCGTCGGACAGGGCGGGTCGGGTCCCGAGGCGGGAGCCGACGCCTTCCCACCAGAACGGCGACGAGACAGCCGAGGCGAGCGATGCATTCATTGGTGTTGAAGTGTAGCACCGTTATATAACAGCGTTATATAACGGTGCCGATCAGTTGACCAAAGCGCGTGAACACCAAGAGGGGGGGAGATTATTTTCCGACATCGCGTCGGCCTAGGGCCTAAAGACCCTACGGAACACCCCCCCACGGCCTCTAGGTTTGGGGTACGTGATTCGGATCACAAACGGATGGTGTCGAACACAGAAGCAGTGAGGGAGCGGAACATGGGCCCTAAGCGCGAACCTTGGTCGCTAGGTCAGATTGTTCGGATGATGCTTTTCATGAGCATGTTTCTCGTTTTGGCCGGGTGTAGCGGCGGAGAGGATGGCGCTGCCGGCCCCGCCGGCCCCGCCGGACCTGCCGGCCCCGCCGGCCCCGCTGGGCCCGCCGGCGTAATAGACACAGCCGACCTCACCTGCACCGAGTGTCACGACAGTGGAACCCTCATCATCTCCAAGCAGGCGCAGATGAATGAAGTATCGGTCCACGGCACCGGAGAGGCGTTTATCCGCGGTGAGAGCACCAATTGCGCCGGTTGCCACGGCAGCGAGGGTGCCGAGGCGCGTATCGAAGCCGGCCTTCCTCCCCACGACCCTTCGGTGGAGGGCGTTGAGAACGTCTCACCGTATTCGTGTCGCACCTGTCACGACATCCATGAGACCTACACCCGCGCCGACTTCTCCCTGACCGGCGATGCCGCCGCCGTGAAGCTTGAGTACACGGCCGGCACCTTCGACGGCGGCCTCGGCAACCTGTGTGCCAACTGCCACCAGATTCGCAACGAGGCCCCCGTGGTCACTGCCGGCGAGATCGAGACCGGGACCAGCCGGTTCGGCACCCACCACGGAACCGAGGCGCAGATGCTGCTCGGCGAAGGTGCGCTCGGGATTCCCGGCACCGAAAGCGTGCATTACCAGCTTGTAGTAGACACCTGTGTCGGCTGCCATATGGGCGAGACTCGCAATCACACCTTCGAACCCGATCTCGCCAACTGCCAGAGCTGCCACGCCGATCTGGATACGTTCGATCGCAACGGCGTGCAGACCGACACCGAGGAGCTGCTCGCCCAAATCAGGCCGCTGCTGGTCGCAGCCGGCATCCTGAACAACGATCTCGACCCAGAAGGATTCCGCTCGGTCGATGGCGTCTTCCCTGAAGAAGTGGCGAACGCCATGTGGAACTACGTCATGGTGCAAGAAGACCAGAGCCACGGAGTCCACAACCCGGCGTATACCAAGGCGATGCTCGAGTACGCCCTCGAGGTTCTGCAATAGCCGATCCGACCTAACAGCACTCCGAGGGGCCGGGCATCCGGCCCCTCGAGTTTTCGGTTTTGCAGCGTGTTTTGGAAGAAGCGTCCCGTCGAATAACCGATGGGGTCGGCAGGTCCCCCCGTCTCGCCCCGCCGGTCAAACGGCCCATGTGTCGCAAGCCGCTTCGGGACCAAGCCTTTTAGCCTTCGTCGGGCCGAACGCCGTCACGTTCGACCGCCCGCAGCCGGCTGAACGTTGCCCACAACATGGCGGTCCCAGCCAAAATCAGCAGGACCGGTAAGACCCAGATCGGGCAAACAAGATCCCGAAGACGAACGAGAACGGATCGAAACGATGGCGGTTCATGGTTGCTCCTCGAAAACGGTAATGGAACCCCGTTCGACGCTCAGCTCTCCAGCCGCCACGCGTTGGCGCGCTGGGCTTCGGACCGACGGATCGTGTGACCAGACCAAACCGCCGTTCCGTTCATCGCCCCGCCCAGCCGGACCCAACCACCGCCGCCCGGTGCCGTCATCAGGTCATCAGAGGGAGGGGCGTTCTCCCGCCAGAATCTGGTCGAGGGTGCTCCGCAACGCCGTCGAGGTGACGGCACCCTGGATCTTGCCCACGATGATTCCGTCGGCATCAACGAAGTAGGTCTCAGGAACCCCGAATACGCCGAATTCGACGGCGGCCCGCGATTTCGGGTCGACCACGTACCGGTAGTTGTCGCCGCCCCAGCCGAGTTCGTCGAGGAAGGCCATCGCCTCGTCCGGCTGATCCTGATAGACGACCCCGACCAGACTCACTCCGCGATCCTGGTAGTCGCGCGCCACCGCGGTCAGAGCCGGATGCTCTCCCCGGCACGGAAAACACCAGGATGCCCAGAAGTTGACGATCACCACGTCACCCCTCAGGTCGGTGAAGTCGAGCGAACCCCCGCCGGCCAACAGCTCGAGTTCGAGTGCGGGCATCGGCTCACCGATGAGGGGAGAATTGACCAGCCGCGGATCTACGCCGAAGCGGCTGCTAAAGACGAGCACCAACGCCCCGACGCCCACGGCGATGCCTGCGATCGCCAGCCAGGCCCGCTTCCGTCTCCGTGATCTGCGGGTCTCGTCTTCGATCATGGGGAATCCAGGGCCGCTCGGGCCTCTTCGGCGGCGGCCTCGACTGCGAGCCGCATATCGTCATGGAGGTTGGGGACCTCCAGTATTTCCTCGAACAGTGGGACGGCTCCGGCAGCATCGCCGAACCCTTCGAAGAGCACCATGGCGAGGAAAAGTTTGCCCTCCATGTATTCGGGATTGGCAACGAGACTGGCTCTGAGGTAGGTAACCGCGGGCTCCAGCTGACCGGTGGAGTAGGCCATCCACCCGATCCGACCCAACGCCCGGCTCTCCTCTTCGTCTGTGAGCTCGCTCTCGGAGAGGACCACGAGGTAGTGGTCGATGGCCGAGGAATAATTGGCCCGTTCAAAGTAGAGGTCGGCCAGCGCCAGGCGCATAGCGGGAGTATCGGGATGCGAGGCGACAATCTCCTCCATCTGCTCGAGCGTCGCTCCGTCAATGGCGGCGACATCGGACGGTGCTTGCGGGCTTGGATCGCCCCCCGACCGGAATGTCTGAGACGCCAGAAGAATTACCCCCGTGAAAGCTGCGATCAGCAACAACGCCCCGGCAATCGCTCGCCGTGAAGATCTGCCTTCGGTCGGAACTCCCGATTCGCTGCCTTGCTGCCCCCGGTCGACTGCCTCGAGCTCGGCCTCATATCCGGCGCGCAACCGGGCAGCTGTTGCTTCGTCCAGCTCCCCCGACGCCACCTGCTCGGCCAGTTCGTCCAGGTCACGCAAAGCGTGCTGTCGGCGCTCCACGAGCCGTTGCTTCGCCTCAGATTGCGAAAAATCAGCGCTGGCCGGGGGGGGCATGTCTGCCTCGCCGCTCATGTGACTTCCTCAGGCTCGTCGCCATCCGGTGTCACCATCGTGGGAGTTTGTCGGCGGCTACGAATCATGACGACTCCGACCGCCACCGCGGCCACCGGCAGCAGCCACAGCGCCAGCGTTCTCCCCCGGAACGGAGGATCGAGCAGGATGCCATCGCCGTAGCGGGCACGAAAGTATTCGAGAATCTGGTCGTCGGACCGTCCCTCATCGACCTGTTCGGCGACGATTTCCAACATGGCAGTCGCCGTTTCCGAAGGAGAGTCGGCAATTGCCTCTCCCTGGCATACCGGACACTTGATGCTGCTCCCGAGAGCCCGGACACGGTCCTGCGGCGTTTCATCGCCAATGATGATTCCCACCAGGACGATGGTGGCCAACGCAATCGTGAGGAGCCCGGCCATCGCTTTGCGCACGCCGTCAGACACGCTCGTCGACCTCCCGGGATTCGGTCGGTGCTCGGGCAGGTTTTCGCACAACACGTGCAAACACTCCTCCGGCAGCCGCCAGCAGGCCGCCGAGCCAGATCAGCCAGACGAACGGGAACCAGAAGACATCCAGCGAGATCCGGCCGCCGCCGATGCCGGTGAGCGACAAATAGAAGTCACCGCGCAGTGAGGTATCGACCGCCGGGGTTGCCACCGGCTGGCTGCTGCGGACATACTGATTGAGGCGGGGCTCCAGCACCGAGACGACCCGCCCATCGCGCCGCACCTCGACGCGTGCCCCGAGCACATTCCGGTTGGGCTCCTCCCGAGAGAAGTCTTCGAGATAGGTGATCTCGTGGCCGGCGAACGCGGCGGACTGTCCCGGCTCAAGGGTCAACTGGGTTTCGACCCCCTGGTTGGCCGAGATGGCGATGCCCATCGCCAGCACGGCTACGCCGATGTGAGCGATCTGCCCGCCCCAGTAGCCCGGATCGCTGCGCATCACTCTTCCCAGGGAACGCCTTATCGGAACGCGTTTCTTGACTGCGGCGCGTTGAGCCGTCACCCACAACTGGCGCACGATCACCCCGATGACGAACGTGCCAGCGACGACGCCCAGCACGAGGTATCCGGTCCGATAGCCGAGCAAGACCGCGCCGGCGCCGGCGGCCAGGGCCCCGCGCAGCGGAGTGCGGATTCGTTCCCACACCACCGAGGCCCGGGCCTGTCGGTACGGCGTGACGGGTCCTAGCCCCATGGCCAGCAGGAGCACAAAGGAAAGCGGGATGGCGAGGCGGTCGAAGAAGGGCCGGCCGACCCCCAGCTGGGAACCTGAGATCGCCTCGACGAACATCGGATAAAGGGTGCCAATGAGCACCACGAAGGCGAACACGGTAAGCAGGAGGTTGTTGAACAGGAACACTCCCTCGCGGCTGGCCAGGGAGTTGAGCCGGGGAGAGGACCCCACCAGGTGTATTCGGGTGGCGAACAGGCTCAACGAGCCGACGAGCACCACCATCAGAAACCACAGGAGCGCCGGGCCTATGGGGGACTGGGTGAAACTGTGTACGGATGCGATGATCCCCGAGCGCGTCAGGAAGGTGCCGAGAATGGTGAGGGCGAACGTTGCGATCACGAGTATGTAATTCCAGGCCTGGAGCATGCCCCGCCGCTCCTGGACCACGGACGAATGAATGAAGGCGGTTGCCACCAGCCACGGCATGAACGAGGCATTCTCAACCGGGTCCCACGCCCAATAGCCGCCCCAGCCCAGCACCTCGTATGACCACAGGCCACCGATAACGATCCCGGCGGTGAGGAAAGACCACGCTACGAGGGTCCAGGAGCGGGTACGTCGCAGCCAGGCATCTCCGCTTTGTCCTCGCAGCAGAGCCGAGATGGCAAACGCGAAGGGAACGGTCATGCCGACATACCCGATGTACAGCAACGGCGGGTGGATCGTCATGAGTGGATGGTTCTGCAGTAACGGGTTGGGTCCGGGCCCCTCTACAGGAGCCATCGCAGCCGCCCACGGGAGGTTGCTCGCCTCCAGGCACCCGATGCTGGCCGCTTCCACACACACCTGAAACGGGTTGGCGATAGTCGCCATGATCCCGAAGAAGAAGGCCGAAACCAACCCCATGATTCCAAGCGCCCCGATCCACAGCGGATCGGGATCGGTGGAGCGACGGTATCGCAAGTAGACGGTGAAAGTGAAAGCCGCCAGCACCAGCCCCCACAGCACGATGCTTCCTTCGAGGGCCGCCCAGCCCGTTGCCAGCTTGTAGACAAACGGTGTGGTGCTGGCCGAGTGATCGGCGATGTAGGCGACGGAGAAGTCATCGATCAGCAGCCCCATCTCGAGCGCGAAGAAAGCCAGGCCGCCGCCGACCATGATCCCCCACACCGCCCGATCCAGATGGCGGCGGGGCACCCGCTCGGGATCGTGAACGCCTCGCATTCCCAGCAAACCGAGTGCGAGCGCCGAAACGAGGGCCACCAGGATGCCGAGATAGCCCACGATGGCCGTCATGCCAGTCCTCCGATCATCTGGACGGCACGAGGCCGTTCCACACCGCTGAGCCTACCCATCGCTCGTTATTGGCCAACACCGCCCCCGATCGGCTCAGTTGTCGAGTGCTCCGGCGGCGATCCAGTCCCTGATCAGTTGGATCTCGGCGTCGGAAAGCGCTCCGCCGGGGGGCATCAGCCCACTCCCGGGGTCCTCCAGCAACCGGACGAGCAAGCTGTCATCCGGATCGCCTGGCATGACGACCGGAGCGTTGTTGCCGCTGGTCATCACCGCGTCGTAACTCTCCGATCCCCACCCTCCGAGGGAGCCGTGACAGGCCCCGCAGCTCGCTCGAAGGATCGGGAGCACGTCCTGTGAGAACGAGACGTCGGTGGAAGGCGGCTGGGTCGTCGTGGTCGTCGCGCCGGGTGGGGGCTCGTCAGGCACTTCGAACCTGCGGATGAACGCCACGAGGCTCGAGATCTGGGTATCGGAGAGGACCTCGCCCCAGGCGATCATCGCGGTGGCTGCGTGGCCAAAGTCGATGGCGGTGAACATGTCTTCGTCGGTGAAGCGGGCGTGGAATTCAGGGTCCTGGAAGGACGGCCCAACGCCGCCCTCGCCGTTGACACCGTGGCACTGCGAGCAGAACTCGGCAAAGATCTCTGTCCCGGTGCCCAGCAGAGGTGCCCGTTCGATTTCGGGGGGGAGTTCTACGGGCGGATCAGCTTCCCACGAGCGGATGAACGCCACCACAGCATTGACGTCCTCGTCATCGAGCGAACCACCGAACGAAAGCGAGAACGGCGACATTCCAAGATCGGGCTGGCCGCGGGAGATCACGGCGCGAATAGTCACGTCGTCCCTCGTCTGCAAGTACGAAGCCGTGCTGATGGGCGCCAGCACCATGGCCGGGTTGGCCGGGTTGATGCCCCCCTCGCCGAAATCACCGTGGCAGATGGCACAACTCTCCGCAAATATCTCCTGGCCTCTGAGCACCGGCGTGCCGCGGGCGGAATCGAGGGTGTAGGCGGTGAGCGCATCGAGCTGTTCGACGGTGAAGATCTGGCCCCAGATAGGCATGGTCTCATGGCCGCCTCCGGTCACGATCGCCGTGCGCGCCGCTTCAAGGCTGGTCGAGGTCGGCACCCGCGAGCCATGACAGACCTCACAGCTGCGGGCAAACAGGCCTTGTGCCTCCTCGTCGGCACTCCCCGGACTCACCACGTAGGACGCCAGGACGGAGATGTCGTTTTCGGATAGAACCCCGCCCATCGCCGGCATATCGAGATGCTGGCCGCCGGTCTCGATGATGCTCCTCAGCTCTTCGACCTCGCCGTCGAAAGCCACGGCAGAACCGTGGCAGGAGGAGCAGTTGGCAGCGAAGAGGCGCTGACCGTCTGGAGCACCCAGAAAGTTCAGGACGGCGGTCACATCCTGCCGGTCGAGGGCAACCATCGCCTGCGGCATCGCCACCCCGGAGTGCGGGGCAAAGCCGACGCCATCTTCCAGGGCCGACCTGAGGTCGGCAGGTCCCGTCTCAACCAGCTCCGTCACGTCGTGACAGTCGGCGCAGATTTGGTTGAAGATCTTGCTTCCCCCCGGCGACAAGATGAACCCGGCCAGAGCGTCGATCTCGTCGACCGACAGGTCCCCGCTCCACGACGGCATGCCCTGGTGCCCACCTGATGCGATGACCTGAACGAGATCGATACCGTCGGGAACGGTCAGCTCACCGCCGTGGCAGCCGGAGCAGTTCTCGACGTAGAGAACCGCCACCGGGTCACCCACGCCCTCGGCACTCGATGGCGGCGGCTCCTCGACGAGAGCGGCAATCGTGAGCCCGATTGCGCCGACAACGAGCAGTCCGGTGACGGACATGACCACCGGCCTTCCGGTGAAATGCCTACGCGCCGAGCGGTCGAGCCACGGGAGCGTAAACAGGGCAAGAATCACGATCCCGGGGAGGACGACCACCCCCACGAACTCGAGACTTCCGGGGAAATACTTCAGCAGCTGGAAGAGAAACAGGAAATACCATTCAGGCTCCGGATCGAACTCGACGGAGGGATCGGCCCGTTCTTCGAGCGCGGCCCCCACCGCAGCGGAGAGAAGTATCAGGAGGGCAAAAAGAGCGAGGGCAACAACCGCGTCCTTGAAGAGCGCGTCGGGAAAGAAGGGAATTCCCTTCTTCTTGGCTTCTTGGTACTTCTCCTGGTATTCCTGTTTGTCCTCGTCGCGCATCAATCCTCCTTCTTGGGAGGGGCGCTGATGCCGATCCGCACCACCAGAAACAAATGCACTGCTACCAGCAGCAGCGTGAGGGCGGGAAGGATCCAGACGTGGATTCCGAAGAACCGTGACAACGTGACGGCCGAAAGCTCGTCGCCACCGCGGGCAATCCGCAGCAGGAAGTCTCCAAAGAAGGGAACTACCTCGAGGATGCGCGTACCCACTGTGGTCGCCCAGTAGGCCTCCTGGTCCCATGGCAGCAAATATCCCGTGAAACCGAAGGCGAAGGTCAGGAGCAGTAGTAAGACACCCGTGACCCAGGTGATCTCACGGGGGTACTTGTAGGCACCGTGGAATATGACTCGCAGCATGTGGAGTATGACGAGCGCCACCATGGCCGTGGCGCCCCAGTGGTGGAGGCCACGCACCAGCCACCCCATCGGGAGCGTGCTGTCGATGTAGATGACGGTGTCGTAGGCGTCCTGGACGCTGGGCACGTAATAGACGGTGAGCAGAATGTCCGTCACGAACTGGTTCACCAGAACGAACAATGTGGCGCTGCCGAGGGTGAACAGCCAGTTGATCTTGGGGATCTTGCGCAGGAAGATTGCCTCGTAGATGCCGCGCGATCCGGTCCGTTCGTCGAGCCAGGTAGTGGTGGAGGCGGGCTGGTCGATCGGTTCGTGCATCCCGTCGGTCAACTCAGACCTCCAGGTTCACGAGCAGCTGCCCGCCGTCGACCATAATCTCAAAGGTGTCAAGCGGCCGGGGCGGCGGACCGCTGGCAACCCGACCGTCCTTGCCAAATGTCGCGTTGTGACAGGGGCAGAAGAATGCCTCCTGATCGTCGACCCAGCGCACCCGGCATCCGAGGTGGGTGCAGATGTTCGAGAGGCCGGTGAAGTTCCGGCCGTCCTCGGTAAAGACGTAGACCGAGACCTCTTCCTCCTGGGTCACCCACCCGGTGGTCCGCTCAACACGGGTCTTGAACAAGGTGGGCGTGCCTAATTCCACCTTGTTGGGAGAGCCAAGCGGCCGCCACTCGCGCTGCCGATCCGATTTGCGGGCGGGCCCGAAGATATAGGCGACCGCCGGGACGGCCCATCCGGCAACGATGGCCCCACCGATGGCCAGGGTGACGCGGCTCAGAAACTTCCGCCTCGATATCGAATCGGCCATGCGCCTCCCGTCTCGACGGTTGTCGGGGAGCGAGTGCGTCGGCTCCCGTTCATCCCCCAATCTAGACCGCCCGGATCGGGCTGTGGCTCATTGGCGCGGCGATGCTTCCGCTCGGGGAGTCGGCGGGATGCAGGGGGGAGTTGCGTGGTAGTGTAGCGGTGTTATATAACAGCGTTACATGAAATGGGAGGACCCATGGCGGAGACCGTCAAGCTCTACATCGCCGGTGAATGGACCGAGGGAACCGGGAACGAGGCTTACGCTCTTCACTCGCCCGTCACGGGGGAGCATATAGCCGACATCCCCATCGCCTCGGAGGGCGACATCGATCGGGCGGTGGCGGCGGCCCGGGGGGCTCAGGATGAGTACCGCCATTGGTCGGCCATCGAGCGCGCCGACCTCAACCACCGGATCGCGGCCGCGATCGAGCCGATGGTCGAGACGATCGCCCGCATCCAAACCCTCGAGCAGGGCAAGCCCTACCACGAGGAGTCCCTGGGAGACGTCGAGGAGGCCAACTCGTACTTCACCGAGGCAGCGGAGGACGCCAAACGCCTGATGGGCAGTGTCATCCCGACATCGGAACGCCACACTCGCATGTTCACCTTCCGGCGCCCGGTCGGGGTGTGGGCGGCCATCACTCCGTGGAACTTCCCGGTCACCATCCCCCTCGAGTACCTCGGTCCCGGCCTCGCCACCGGCAATGCCGTCATCGTCAAGCCGCCCCTCCATACCAGCTGGGCGCTGCTCGAACTGGCGAAAGCATTCGACGAGGCCGGTGTGCCCAAGGGCCTCGTGTCGATCATCCCGGGAGGCGCCGACATCGGCGAGGCACTGGTCACGCACGACGGCATCGATGCCATCGGCTTCACCGGCTCATCGGCCACCGGCAAGCGCATCGTGTCGATGATGGGCATCAAGCGTTCGATCATGGAGATGTCGGGCAACGGCCCCACCATCGTGACCGCCGACGCCAACGTGGGAGCCGCCGCCGAGGCCGCCGTTTACGGCGCCTACTACAACGCCGGCCAGGTGTGTTGTGCCACCGAGCGGGTGATCGTGGTCGACGCCGTTCACGACGAGTTCATCGACCGCAGCCTGCAGGCAGCCAAAGAGGTCCGCCTGGGTGACCCGTTCCAGGAGGGCATCAACATGGGGCCGCTCAACAACGAGCCGACCGCGGAGAAGATGGATCGCCATATAGCCGATGCCCGAAGCCGCGGCGCCGACGTTCTGGTCGGCGGGGGCCGGGCGACCGGCTATCCCACCGACCTCTACTACGAGTTCACCATGCTCGACGGCGTTCCGGAGGAGTCCGATGTGGCTCGCGAGGAGTCCTTTGGGCCCGTGCTGCCCGTATTGTCGGCCGGGTCGGACGAGGAAGCGGTGGCGGTCGCCAACCGGTCTCGGCTCGGCCTGCAAGCGGCGGTGTTCACCTCCAGCCTGGAGCGGGCGTTCTGGTACACCGATCGCATCAAGTCGGGCACGGTGGTGGTCAACGACTCGACGGACTTCTGGGAGACATTCCAGCCCTTCGGTGGCGCCGCCGGCACCGACACCGGATGGGGCCGGGGCAAGGTGGATGAGTTCACGGACCTCCAAACGATGGTGATCAACTTGAAGAACGTCTCCGGATCGGCCTGATGGGGAGCTTCTGGCACCCCTTTGCAGCGATGGGGACGGTCGATGGCAACGAGCTGGTCATCGAGCGAGGGGAGGGGGTGTACGTCTACGACACCGCCGGCAACCGCTACCTGGACGGCACCGCCAGCCTCTGGTACTGCAACGTCGGGTACGGGCGGACCGAGATCGTCGACGCCGTTGCCGCCCAGATGCGGCAATTGCACACCTTTCACACTTTCGGTGATTTCGCCAACCCGCCCGCCGTCGAGCTGGCCGAGAGGATCGCCGCCCTGGCACCCGTGCCGGGCAGCAAAGTGTTCCTCACCTCGGGCGGATCGGACTCGGTCGACTCGGCCGCCAAGCTCGCCCGCCGCTATTTCGCCGAGACCGGCGAGCCCGACCGGCGCGTGCTCATAACCCGCAGCTGGGCCTACCACGGCATGCACGGGTACGGGACCAGCCTGGCCGGCATCGCCGGCAACCTGGAAGGCGGCGGCCGTGCGTTCGGCGACATCGTGGAGGTGCCTTGGGACTCCCTCGACGGCCTGGCCGAGGCCATCGACGCCACCGGCGCCGAGCGGATAGCCGGATTCTTCTGCGAGCCCGTGATCGGCGCCGGCGGGATTCGCTTCCCCGGTGAGGCCTACCTCAAGGAGGCACGCCGACTCGTGGCCGACGCCGGCGGGCTGTTCATAGCCGATGAGGTGGTGACCGGCTTTGGCCGGGTCGGGGCCTGGTTCGCCTCCGAGCGCTACTCCCTCGAACCCGATCTCATCACCTTCGCCAAGGGCGTCACGTCGGGATATCTGCCGCTGGGCGGGGTGATCGCCGCCCCCCGCATCGCTGCCCCGTTCTGGTCGGGAGACACCATGTGGCGGCACGGTTACACCTACTCCGCCCACGCCAGCGCCTGTGCGGCGGCATTGGCCAACCTCGACATCATCGCCCGCGAGGATCTGCCGGGCCGGGCACTGGCGCTGGAGTCGGAGCTGACCGAAGCCCTCGCCCCACTGGCGGGCCATAGCACCGTCAGGGAGGTGCGCTCGGGCGCGGGTGTGCTGGCCGCCGTGCAAATCGATCCGGAGCTGATCGCCCGCGATCCGGCGGCACCCGCCCGGGCCGCCTCGGCAGCCCGCCGGGCCGGCGTCATCACCCGCGTGGTTGCCGGCGGAGCGCTGCAGGCATCCCCGCCGCTCATCATCGACCGCCACCGGCTGGACGAGCTGGCAACCGGTCTGGCTGCCGGGCTGGAGGCGGCCGCCGGCGATTAGAAGCCGGGCGCCGTAAGCTCTCGCACCATGGCCGCTCCGCTCACCCTCGTCACCGGCGCCACCGGCTACGTCGGGGGACGCCTCGTCTCGCGGCTGCTCGAAAAGGGTCATCGGGTGCGGTGCATGACCCGTGACGCCTCCAAGCTGGCGCTCGACCCCTGGCGAGATCAAGTCGAGGTCGTCGAAGGTGACGTGCTGGACTCCGCCAGCCTTGGGCCTGCTCTGAAGGGCTGCGACTTCGCGTACTACCTCGTGCACTCCATGGGCAGTGCAGACGACTTCGGCGACGCCGACCGGACCGGTGCCGCCAACTTCCAGACCGCAGCGGACGCAGCAGGTCTGCGCCGCATCATCTATCTGGGCGGCCTGGGACGGCGCGAGGACGAGGAGCTCTCCAAGCACCTCGAGTCCCGGCACGAGGTGGGCCGGCTGCTCGCCGCCGGTGAGACACCGCTCACCGAGGTGCGCGCCGCGGTGGTCATCGGATCGGGCTCGGTCAGCTTCGAGATGCTTCGGTACCTGACGGAGGTCCTTCCCGTCATGACCACCCCGAAATGGGTGCGCACCCGGTGCCAGCCGATTGCCATCCGCGATGTGCTCGAATTCCTCACCGCGGTGCTCGATGACGAACCGGTCAGCCGGGTCTTGGAGATCGGCGGACCCGAGGTGCTCACCTATGAGGACATGATGCAGATATACGCCGAGGAAGCGGGTCTGCGGCGCCGCCTCATCATCCCCGTTCCCGTGCTCAGCCCCGGATTGTCGTCGCGCTGGGTAGGCCTCGTCACCCCGCTTCCGGTCGGCGTCGCCCGCCCGCTGGTCGACAGCCTCAGGAATGAGGTGATCGTTCACGACGACACCGCCCAGCAGCTGTTTCCGTACCAGCCGATGTCCTACCGGGAGTCCGTCAGGCGGGCTTTGGCGAGCACGTACGACAGGGACGTCGAGACCCGGTGGAGTGACGCCGCCGCCCGGGCGGCGGCACCGCTGCCTTCGGATCCCTCCTGGGCGGGCGGAGCGCGGTTCGAAGACATCCGGGTCGTCACCACGCCCGCCGCCCCCGACGACGTGTACTGGGCATTCGCACGGGTGGGTGGAGAGGTCGGCTACTACGGGTACGGCTGGGCGTGGCGGCTGCGCGGCCTCCTCGACAGCCTGTTCGGCGGGGTCGGACTGCGCCGGGGGCGGCGCGACGCCGAGGATCTACGGCCCGGCGAGGCGCTCGACTTCTGGCGCGTCCGGAGAGTCGAGCCCGGGCGCGAGTTGCTGCTGGAGGCGGAGATGAAACTCCCCGGCAAGGCCTGGCTGCAGTGGACGGCGGAGCCAGACCCTTCCGGCACCCGGCTGACCCAGACCGCCACCTTCGTGCCGCGGGGTCTCTTCGGGCGGCTGTACTGGTACGGCCTCGTTCCATTTCATACCTTCATCTTCGGTGCGATGGCTCGCCGCATCGCCGACGCCGGCAAGCGGCGGGCCGCCGGCGGCACGGTGGGCCACGGGGCAATCGAGCGCTAGCCGGCCGGGAACGCGCTCGGCGCCGCTCAGCCGAGTATCGCCGCCAGGTCGGACGAACCGGCGCCGAGCACCGCGGTCATGATCTCGGCAGTGTGCTCGCCCACGGCGGGAGCAGGTTGGGGCCGGCGCCCGTCCCGCAGCGGCCCTTGCACCACCTGATAGGAAAGCCCGCCCTCGCCGACAGCCCTCACCAGCCCGCGCTCGCGCACATAGGGAGCCCGGAGGGCGTCGAGCACAGAGTTGATGGGGGCGTGCGGGACGTCCGCCTCCCCGAGGCGCGCCATTGCCTCGACCGTTGTGAGCCGACCGACGCCTTCCTCGACCAGCGCGTCGACCTCGGCCCTGGCGGCCTCCCGCTGGGCGTTGGTGCCCAGGTCGGGTCGGGAAGCAAGGTCGTCGCGGCCGATGGCAGCGCACAGCCGTGGCCAGAACTTGTCCCCCAGAACGGCAACGACCACCCAGCCGTCGCGGGTGGCGAAGGCGCGGTACGGAACGATGTTGTGGTGGCCCGACCCGACCGGAACCGGGTCGCGCCCCGCTGCGAGCGTGCCGGTGGCGGTGTAGCTGAGCAGCGACAGCGCCGCATCCAGCAAGGGAACCTCCACGTGCGAGCCGTGTCCATCCCTCATCCGTCGCGCATAGGCGGCCACGCCGCCGAGCGCCGCCCACAGCCCGGCCGCCAGGTCGCTGATCGCGACCCCCGCCCGCACCGGCGGGCCTCCCGGCTCCCCGGTGAGCGACATGATCCCGCTCTCGGCCTGGGCGATGAGGTCGTAGGAAGCCTCAGCCTGGCGCCCGCTGCCCCGTGCGTAGCTCGAGATCGTGACGACCACGAGATGCGGATGGCGAGCCGCCAGGGCGTCGGGCGTGAGGTCGAGCTTGGCGGCTGCCTCAGGCCGGTAGTTCTCGACGACGATGTCGGCGGTGGCGATCAGCGCATCGAGGCCCCGCCGCCCCGGGGCGGTCTTGAGGTCGAGCACGACGCTTCGCTTGTTGGTGTTGAGGGATGCGAAGTAGAGCGAGCGGCCGTCGATGAACGGCCCTATTCCGCGGGCCGACTCACCCCCGGGCGGCTCGACCTTGATCACGTCGGCGCCCATCTCGGCCAGGGCCTGGGCGGCGTACGGGCCTGCGAGGACACGTGAGAGATCGATCACCCGGACGCCGTCGAGCAAGCCGCTCACTCGTGCACCAGCAATTCGAGGACCTCGACCGCAGGACGTCCGGGGTCGTCCAGGGCTCCATCGAGGCGGGATCCCGCCAGCGACCTGATCTTGGCCGCCAGTTGCTCATCGGTCATCGGATGCTGGGGCGACCCCCGGGCCGCCTCCACCCGGACCTCGATCGGTGAGGCACCGGCCGCCCAGGTCAGCATCGCCTCGGACTGCTCGAGGTCGTCGTCGATGGCCACGTCGATTCGAGAGGCAAGCTCTCGAGCGGCCGCATCCACTCCACCAAAGCTCTGCACAGTCGGAGGGCCGTAGAGCAGCGTGAAGGCCACGGTATAGGGGATCGAGAACTTCGCTTCCAGGCCGGTGGTCGGGTCGTCGAGCGGGGCGGCCTGACGGGAGCGGCGATGCACCGTGACCGTTCCCGTTCCGGAAGCGCCGGCCCCGATTTTCGCCGCCTGCTCGGCGGCCTCGATGGCGCTGTGGGTTTGGAGGCAGCACGGGAACGCTTTGATCCAGTTGTCGTTGATGGCCCGGATCGCATCCGGCTCGGCCCAGCGCCCTCCATAGGCCTCCTCGAAGGCGGCCTCGATCGAGCCCCCGGCGGTCGCTCCCGCCCGGGCCAGCATGGCGGCTGCTGCTCCCTGTCCGGCGGCCATCCCCACCTGAAGTGCTTTGCCGTCGGTGCCGAAGGCGGCCCGCAGGCCGCCCGCTCCCAGGATTGCCAGCCGACGGGCGACGTCGGCCCGGCTCCGATCGAGGCCGAGCAAGGTGGAGGCGGCCGTGGCGGCACCGATGGTGCCGGTCACTGCCGTGGGATGCCAGCCCCGCTCGTACAGCGCGGGGTGGCTTGCTCTCGCGACCGCCCCCATTGCCTCGAAACCGGCCTGGAAGGCATCGAGGACCCGTCCGACAGACGCACCCGAGACCGCCCCGATCACGAGAGCGGCCGGGGCGGTTGGCGCAGACAGATGGCTCAGCCCGGCTCCGTACGTGTCGTCGAAATCGAGAACGTGCCCGGCGGTTGCGAGGGTGACGACGCGATCGCGGATGCCATCGCCGGTGGCGGCGGCCGCCACTGCTGCAGGCTGGCTCCGGCCTGCATAGGCGCACGCCATCCAGTCGAGAAATGCCTGCTGGTATGGGGCCGGAGAGCGGGGTTCCTCGTTCATGGCTGTCGGGCGAGTGTACCGGCGGCACTCCGGCCCGGCTCGGCGCCTAGGCCCGGCTCAAGAGCTGGCGGGCGATCACACGGATTGCCAGGATCTCCTCGGTCCCCTCGAAGATCGTGAGCACCCGGGCGTCGAGGAAGAGGCGGCTGATCGGGTACTCCTCGGCGTAGCCGTAGCCGCCGTGCAGCTGCATGGCGTCGCGGGTGACTTCTTCCGCTGCGCGGGAGGTGAGCGCCTTGGCAACGGCGGCCAGGCTTTGTCCCTCCGGCCGGTCGAGAACGGCTGCGGCTTGATAGGTGAGCATGCGCCCCGCCTGGATCCGGGCCGCCATCCGGGCCAGAGTTGCCCGCACGAGCGGGTAGGAAAACAGTGGCCGCCCAAAGACCATCCTGCCCGCTGCGTACCCGAGGCCTTCGGAAAACGCAGCCTCCATTACTCCGAGGGCCCGGGCCGCGGTCTGGAGCCGACCGGCCGCAAAGGCTCCCATCTGGACATAGAAGCCGCGACCGGCGCCCGATTCCCCTCCGATGAGCGCGTCGGCCGGAACCTGCCAATCCTCGAAGGTGACCTCGAACGAATGCAGACCCCGATACCCGATCGTGTCTATGGCCCGACCGCTCAGGCGGCCGCCGCCCGCTTGCGCCATCTCGAACTCGTGGCCCGCGAACGCGGGCTTCTCGACCACGAACAGGGAGAGGCCCCGGGCGCCCGAAGATCGGTCGGGATCGGTGCGGGCCAGCACCATGAGCAGTTCCGCCCGGCCGGCGAAGGTCGCCCACATCTTGGTGCCCGACAGCCCGTACCCGTCGCTGTTGCTGTGGGCTCTGGTCGTGAGACCCGCCACGTCGGAGCCGAAATCGGGCTCGGTGACGGCAACGGCCACCATGCGCTCGCCGGAGGCGATGGCCGGGAGCCACCGCCGCTTCTGGGCCTCGGTCCCACTCTCGAGCAGCGCGGCCACCAGGATCTCCGGTCGCGTCAGCAGCGAGCCGGCCATGAGCGATCCACGAGAAAGCTCCTCGGTGGCGACCACCATTGGAAGAGTCCCGCTATCCCCGGGTGGGCGAAAGCCTCCGTACCTTGCCGGGATCGACATTCCGAACGCCCCCATCGCCGCCATGCCCGAGATCACCGGTTCGGGCACATCCTGGTTGCGGCGATGAACCGCGTCCGCCCGCGGGACCACCTGCTCGGAGGCGAAACGACGGAACGTGTCGGCCAGCAGGGCGATGTCCTCCGGCAGGTGCCGAGGCCCGGTCCCTACATCCGGAAGCAAGCCGGCGAGCTCATCGAGGATCGACGGCTCCGAGCCGGCCGCGATGACGGCGTCGAGAGCACCGCCCCTGAGGTCGGCGTCGCCCGGCCGTCCGTCGAGCCGTGCCCGGGCGGACCGGGCGAGATCGGCCAGAGCCACCCGCGCCAGCAGCCGCTCGGTATCACCGTTTTCGCCGTATTCGACGACGAAGCCTGCCGCCGCCGTCTCGGCCGCCAGGAATGCGAGGTGGTAGGCCGCCTCCTGGTGGGCGTCGAGACGCTCGATCGACACGCGGCCATCCACCATGCAGCGCTCGGCGAGCGCACGGGTCCGGCCCGCCAGCGCCGTCCGCATTTGTTCCACTGCCGCCCGAGCTTGGTCCATCAGGGCACGAGCCCGCCGCGCCGGGCGGTCCGGAGCAGCCGGCGGGCCACCCGTACCACCGCCTCATCGACCATCTGGCCGTCCTCATCGGTTATCGCCCCCTTCCCGGCTGCGTGGGCGGCCTCATACCGCGCCACCAGGCGCTGCGCCCGCTCAACGGCTTCGGGGGACGGCGTGAACGCTTCGTTGATGATCGGAACCTGCGCAGGATGGATCGCCGGCCTGCTCCCGAACCCCATCCGGGCCAGACGCCGGGTGTCGGCGGCGAAGTCGTCGAGATTGCGGTAGTTGGGCGACACCGGCCCGAGCGGCGGCTCGATCCCGGCCGCCGCCGAGGCCACGACCACCTCCATCCGCAGCGGAACGAACGCGTCGGCGTCGGCGGGATCGACACCGAGCTCGGCACCGAGGTCGAGCTCGCCGATCATCAGCTGGCAGACCCGGGACACGCCGGCGATTGAATCCAGTGCCCGCAGTGCCTGCGGGGTCTCGACAATCGGGAGGAGCCGAATCGTTCCCGCCGCCACACCGGCCGCGGTTTCGATGCGGTCGAGGCTTCCGGAAAGCTCGAGCAGCTCCTCAGCGGCACGAACCTTCGGGACCATGAGCCCCGTGATTCTGGCCGGATCGGCGATCGCGAGGTCACTCTCGGCCGGCACCGGGTTGATGCGTACCCAGGCCTCGAGGCCGGGTGCCTCGAGGCCCCGGAGCCAAGCCGATACCGTCTCCCGCGCCACCCCCTTCTGGGCCGGGGCCACCGCATCCTCGAGGTCGGCGATGATCGCATCGGCCCCACGCGTCCGGGCGCCTGCGAGCATGTCGGCACGATCGCCCGGCACGAAAAGGAAACTGCGAGCACTCATGGCGGATCCCGGGTCGAGGGTGCCTCGCCTTTCTAGCACCTACACTCGCCGGGTCGAGAGGCAAACGGATGGGATTGTTGGCCGGGATGCGTGTAGTGGAGGGTGCTGCGTTCGTGGCCGGGCCCCTCGGCGGAATGACGCTCGCTCAGCTCGGCGCGGATGTCATCAGGATCGATCCGATCGGTGGCGGCCTCGACTACCGCCGCTGGCCGGTCACGGCCGACGGGCACAGCCTCTATTGGGCCGGCCTCAACAAGGGCAAGCGTTCGGTCGCACTCGACCTCAGATCCGACGAGGGGAGGGAGCTCGCCCGCTCCCTCATCGCCGCCCCGGGTCCCGACGGCGGCATCTTCCTGACCAACTACCCCCCGGGGGGATGGAGCGACTTCGAAGGACTGCGCAGTCTTCGACCCGACCTCATCATGTGCCGCATCCTCGGAAACCCCGACGGCACAACCGCAGTCGACTACACGGTGAACGCTGCGGTCGGATATCCGCTCATCACCGGCCCCATCGACCACGAAGGGGCGGTGAACTCGGTGCTCCCCGCCTGGGACCTCATCACCGGCATGATGGCGGTGACCGGGCTCCTGGCGGCCGAGCGGGAGCGAACCCGGACCGGCCGGGGACGGTTGCTCCGGGTCGCCCTGACCGACGTCGCCGTGTCGGTACTCGGCCATCTCGGCCAGATCGGCGAAGCTACCGTCAACGGCTTCGACCGTCCGCGCTTCGGCAACTACCTGTACGGAGCATTCGGCCGCGATTTCGTGACCTCGAACGGACGGAGGGTGATGGTGGCGGCGATCACTCCCCGCCAGTTCCGGGGGCTCGTGGAGGCGACATCAACGGCAACCGAGGTTGCCGAGCTGGAGGCCCGTCTCGGGCACCCACTCGAGAGCGACGGGGACCTGTTCGCAGCCAGGGAAGAGATCGCCGCCGTGCTCGAGAGCTGGTTTGCCGACACTTCGTACGAGGAGGTGAAGGAGCGGTTCGACGCCAACCGCGTCCTGTGGGGCCCATACCAGACGGTGCAAGAGCTGCTCTCCTCCGACCCACGGGCTTCGTCCGACAACCCGATGCTGGAGGAGATTGATCAGCCCGGGATCGGGGCACTGCTCACGCCGGGCTTGCCGATCGATCTCGGGCCCGAGCGGGAGCCGCCGCGGCCCGCCCCCCTCCTCGGTGAGCACACCGAGGAGGTTCTCGCCGGAGTGCTCGGGCTCGGGGCACGTGAGGTCGGGGGGCTGTTCGATCGCAAGGTGGCGGCCCATGCGTGAGGATCTGCGAGCCTGGATCGGCCGGGCCGAGGAAACTGAGGATCTGATCAGCGCCTGGCCGGTTCGAGCCCTCCAGGCGACCTTGGACCTGCCCGACCCGCTCCCCCGCCAGGGGGACACGCTCCCGCCGCTGTGGCACTGGCTCTTCTTCCTCCCGACGGTGCCGCACTCGAACCTCGGACCCGAGGGACACGCCCGCCTCGGCGGGTTTCTCCCGCCGGTGGACCTTCCGCGCCGCATGTTCGCAGGGGGAAGGTTCACCTTCCACGGCCCCCTCCGCATCGGTGAGACGGCCTTCCGCAAGGGAACGGTGATGGGGATCGAGGAGAAGCAAGGCAGGAGCGGCCGCCTCGTCTTCGTCACGATCCGCTACGAGATCACAGGCGGTGAGGGCCTGTGTATCTCCGAGGAGCAGGACCTCGTCTATCGGGAACCACCGGAAGGGCCGGAGTCACCTTCCCCCGGCACCGACCCCGTCCCTCTGGCTGCCTGGGCCCGCACCATCGTCCCCGACCCGGTCATGCTGTTTCGATTCTCGGCCCTCACCTTCAACAGTCACCGCATCCATTACGACCACCCGTACGCGACCGCGGTCGAGGGCTACCCGGACATCGTCGTCCACGGTCCCATGACCGCAGTGTTGCTCGCCGATCTGGCACGACGCGAGGGGCCTGGACCCCTCGAGGCCTTCTCCTTCCGAGCCAGATCTCCACTGTTTGCCCGCGACCCGTTCACCCTGTCAGGAGAGCCGGGAGCCGATCGCACGGCGTCGCTCGTCGCGTGGTCGCACGACGGGAGGCGGGCAATGACTGCGGAGGCCCGGTTCAGCCCGGTGGAAGGCTGAGCTCGGGCCGGATCAGCCGCCGATCGGGGTCTCGTCATCGGCGAGGTGTCCCACGACCACCTCGGCAATGTCGCCCAGGGTGGCGAGCTGGTGCGGATCGAGCAGGTCGATCATGTGCTTTCGCACGGCAGCCATGTGCCCGGGCGTCGCCGCCGCGATCGTCTTCAACCCGTGCGTGGTGAGCGCGACGGCTGCGCCGCGGCCGTCATCTTCGACCTGCTCGCGGGCCACGAGCCCCCGGCTCTCCATCCGGCGGATCTGATGGGATAGCCGGCTCTGTGACCACTGCATGCGCTCGGCGAGGGGCTTGACGCGCCACCGGCGGTCCTTCGCTTCCGCCAGGTTGGATAGCACGGTGTAATCGGCCATCGAGAGCTCCGAATCTTCTGCCAGGTCGCGGGTGAGGCGCGACTCGAGCAGCGTGAACATCCGCCGATAGCCGCGCCAGGCCCGGTCTTCGGTCTCATCCAGCCACCGCGATGTCATGCTGGAGATTGTAGCCGAATATGGTTGACATGTCATGTACTTATCTATATGATACGTCATGTACATAGCAGAGACCATCTCCCGGACACCGAGGAAAGGAATCACCGTGACATCACCGAACATCCGCATACTGGCCATTCCAGGCAGCCTGAGGCGACACTCGTACAACAAGTCCCTGCTGTATGCGGCGGCCGAGCTCACCCCCGGCTGGATGTCGATGTCGGTGTACGAGGCATTGGGTGAGGTGCCGCTGTTCAACGAAGACGTGGCGGACGCCACGACTCCGTCCGGGGTCGCCCGGCTGCGCGACGAACTGGCGCAATCCGACGGTGTGCTCATCGCCACACCCGAGTACAACCAGGCGGTGCCCGGCGTGGTCAAGAACATGATCGACTGGCTCTCGCTCGGCGAAGCAGGCGAGAGCCTCGAAGGGCGCCCGGTGGCGGTGACCGGGGTCACCACCGGCCCCTGGGGAACTCGGCTGGCACAGACGATGCTTCGCCAGATGCTCGTGTCCTCGCAGGCGCTGGTGCTCCCGCAGCCGAACCTCTACCTGCGCGATGCCGAATCGCTGTTCGACGCGTCCGGGCGGCTGGTCGACGACAAGACTCGTGATCGGGTGGCGGCCCTGGTCGGTTCGCTCGGCGAATGGGTCCGGCTGGTGACGGCGGCCGAGGCGAGGCCGCAGCACAATTGCTCGGACGACCCGGCCAACCACCTCTCCCTGGTCGGCTCGTGACCGTGGGCTCCCCCGTTCGCCGGCCGGTGACTTCGCGCACCCGCATCCACCGTCTCGTGCTGCTCTACAGCGGGTTGGTGCTCGCCGGTGTCGGGTTCGCCTTGTTTATGGTGGCGGACCTCGGTCTCAATCCATGGGATGTCCTGCATCAGGGGATCTCCGAGAGAACGGGGCTCAGCATCGGCACGGTGGTGATCATCTCCAGCCTGGCGGTGCTGGCGCTGTGGATTCCGCTCCGCCAGAGGCCCGGACTCGGAACTGTGTCGGATGTCATCGTCGTCGGATTGGTGATCGATGCCACCCTGGCGATCTTGCCCCACCCGGCGGGCCTCGAGCTGCGAGTCGGAGTACTGGCCGCCGCCCTCGTCATCAACGGGATCGCCGTCAGCATGTACATCGGTGCGGGGCTGGGACCGGGACCTCGCGATGGGCTGATGACCGGGCTGGCCCGGCACGGCCGGTCGCTGCGGCGGGTGCGGATACTCATCGATGTGGCGGTGCTCGGCACCGGATGGCTGTTGGGCGGAACCGTCGGGATCGGAACGGTTGCATCGGCGCTGACCATCGGGCCGATCGTCCACTACCTGCTGCCCCGCTTCACGCTCACCGATTCTCCCCCCACCTCCTGCCCGGACGGAGGCGCCCAGAAGGACCACCCGCTCCCGCAGGCCGCCTGAGCCTCGAGGCACGCGCCCCCCGCTAGGGCTCGAGCTGGGCTCCGGTGGCGGCGATGAGCATGGCAACCGTCAGGTAGACACCGACGGTGAAGATCAGGTCGAATATCTGCTCGGTCGTGAAATGCGAAGTCAGGGCCGCCCAGGTCGGATCGCTCAACGATCGTTCGTCGAACAGCTCATCCGTGCCAGTGAGCAGGGTCTCCTCGCGAGCCTCCCACTCACCGGTGCCGTCTCGCACGGCTTCGATCTCCTCGTCGCTGAGGCCTTCCCGGCGAGCCCGGATCACGTGCTGATGCCATTCGTAGTCTGACTCGGCCCGGTGAGCGATGCGCAGGATGACCAGCTCTCGCAACCGCCCCGGCAGCGTCCCTCCGGCGGCGATGTGGTCGCGGAGCGGTCCCCAGGCTGAGAACAAGGCCGGATGATGTGCCTGGACACGGTGCACATTGAGGATCGGGTTCAGCCGGCGGCGGATTGCGTCGAGCATCGGATCCCACTCGGCTTCGGCCAGGGGCCGAACACGCTGGATCGGGTCGGTGGTCATGATGCGAAGCTACTCGATGCCGCTCGAGGACCGTCATCCACGTGCCGGGTCGGTAGCGTAGAGCCTTCGTGACGACTGCAACCATGGACCAGGAGAGCAGGTTTCGCAACCTCAGGGTGTGGAACCTGGCAATGGGTGCGCTGCACGCCGTCCAGGCAGTGCTGGTGCTGGTGCTGGCAAACGATTTCGCCCTCCCCGTCACCGCCACGTTCCTCAGTGACGCTCCGGGCGTCAACCCTCCCGAGCTTCGCACGCTGTTCGAGATCCGCATCGCCTGGGGAGTAGCCGCCTTCCTGCTGTTGTCGGCGGCGGCTCACTTCATCATCGCCTCACCGAGTGTTTTCGGCTGGTACCGGGCCAATCTGCTCAAGGACCGCAACTACGCCCGCTGGGTCGAGTACGCCCTCAGCTCATCGCTCATGGTGGTGCTGATCGCCCTGCTTCCCGGCATCAGCGACGTCGCCGCCCTCGCCGCCATCTTCGGCGTCAACGCGGCGATGATCCTGTTCGGCTTGCTCATGGAGCACTACGAGACTCCCGGACGCCCCAACTGGATGTCGTACTGGTTCGGGGTGCTGGCCGGAGCCGTTCCCTGGATCGTCATCGGGCTCTACCTGCTCAGCCCCGGGAGCGACGGCGCGGCCCCAACCTTCGTGTACGTGATCTTCGTCACGCTGTTCATCTTCTTCAACAGCTTCGCGGTGAACATGGTGCTCCAGTACCGCAAGGTGGGGCGCTGGGCCGATTACCTCTACGGCGAGAAGGTCTACATCGTGCTGAGCCTGACCGCCAAGTCGGCTCTCGCCTGGCAGGTGTTCGGCGGCACACTGGCCGGCTGAGTGCCCGGGAGTTGCCAAGCGTTCCCAGGATCCCGAAGGGTTCCCGTTCCCCCGAGTTGCGAAGCAACTCGCCAGGAACGCGGAGCGTTCCCAGCTACCAGCCCCGCGTGCCCGGCCCGCCCTTGAAGGGCCCGACCACGTCGGG
>JBFKDW010000009.1:0-54149 GCA_041619515.1 Acidimicrobiia bacterium | reverse complement strand
CGCTCTCTTCAATGCCTAGCTGGCATTTCTATGGTCGGGCTGACTGGATTTGAACCAGCGACCTCTTGACCCCCAGTCAAGTGCGCTACCAAACTGCGCCACAGCCCGATGCCCCACCGGTGCTGGATTTTCTATCCGTGAGGGGCGTTTGAGGAGTGTAGCGACCCGCTCCCGGGGAGGGCGCCGGAGCGGGCACAGAGGCAATGAGCCAGGGGATCCCACAGTATTCGCCGGGTCGAGACCGTCGTCTTGTCGAGCTTCCTCAGATCGCTGCGGGGCGCCTCCTCCACAAAAGGGTGACGGCGAGGGCGAGCGTGAGGCCGCCCATGAGCGACATCAACCACGTCATCTGCGCCTGCAGCGCCTTGTTTTCAGCGGCCAATGCTTGGATGGATGCGAGGGCCACCCCGCTCGTATCGAGCGAAGCGATTCCGGTATCGTCGACTCCCAGGCCGAAAGCGGCATGGAACTCCTGAGCAGTCGGGCCCAGATGCCGGACCCCCGGCGTGTCCGCATAGGACCACTCGGTCAAGTCCAATTCCTGGACCGCGGTCAATATCGCGCCGGCCTCGATGGGTCTCAGGCCGGTCTTGGCGCCGATATCGGACGACTCAGTCAAGGTCCCATCAATTGTCAGGTTCCCTGAGGTATCCAGAATGAATGTACTGGCGGGTCCCGGCCCGATCCGCACCCTCCCATCCTTGTGGACGATCAACTCCGGGCCGCCAGTACCCAACGCCGACACGATGAAATCACCCCGCGGGTTCATCGAGAATTGAAACTGATCTCCGGTCGACGAGTTCGTGAAGAAGAACTGCGGCGCCCCGGTGTTGGCCAACTCAAACAACACCCGATTGGCGTCCGTCGGGCTGGTCTCCTGTACGAACAGCCGCGTATCCCCTGAGGACCCGGTCACATGCAAGGATTGCTGCGGATCGGACGTCCCGATCCCCACCCGGCCACCAGTCACCTGCTCCTGACTGAGTTTCACCACCCGGTCATTGAGCCAGTCGGTTACGTACACGTTGCCGGCCCCGTCGACCCCCACCCCGAGCGGGTGATCAAATTGGCCGAGCCCGTTCCCCGAACTGCCGGCCTGGCAGAAGGTGGTGCATACTTCGAAGAAGGGGTTGGCTGAGAGAGGATCAACACCCCAGCCCCAGGCACTGACGAAAGCGCCGGTGCTCGTGAACTTCTGTACTCGATGATTGAGTTCGTCGGTGACATACACGTTGCCGGCGACGTCCACCGCCACCTTGAACGGGTTGTCGAATGAGCCGGCTCCGACACCCGTGGCGCCGGCCTGGCAGGCGCTGGTGCAAATCTCGAAGCCGGTGGGACCACCAGGGATCACATTCCGCCCCCAGGTGCTCACAAAGTCGCCGAACGGGGCCATGAACTTCGACACCCGGTTGTTGTTGTCGGTGACGTAGACGTTCCCAGCACCATCCGCCGCGATCCCGGCCGGGCTGGTTAGTTGGCCGGCCCCACCCCCGGAAACACCCTTCTTACAGACACTGGTGCACACTTCAAAACCGGCGCCGCCACCAGGGACCACATCCCAACCCCAGGTGCTCACGAATGCACCGCTGCTCATGAACTTTTGCACCCGATGATTGAGTTCGTCGGCGACATAGACGTTACCGGCACCGTACACCGCCACCCCTCCCGGTTCTGCGAATTGGCCGGCCCCACCCCCGGCAACCCCCGCCTTGCAGCCACTGGTACACACTTCGAACCCGGCGAAACCACCAGGGACCACATCCCAACCCCAGGTACTCACGAATGCACCGCTGCTCGCGAACTTCTGCACCCGGTTGTTTTGGTTGTCGGCGACATAGATGTTGCCGGCTCCGTCCACCGCAATCCCGCGCGGGAAGTCGAACTGGCCGGCGCCACCCCCGGAAACGCCCGCCTGGCAGCCACTGGTGCATACTTCAAACCCGGCGCCGCCACCAGGGACCACATCCCAACCCCACGTGCTCAGGAACGCGCCGGTGCTCGTGAACTTCTGCACCCGGTTATTGACACCGTCGGCGACATAGACATTGCCGGCATGGTCCACGGCTGAGTCGAGCGGGGTGTTGAATTCACCTTCCTCCGTGCCGGACGTGCCCCATTCGGTGTCGGGCTCAACCTGCTCGGTGAAATCCGCCATCGCCCGTGAGGGGATCAGCACCCCGACCATCATCGCGACAACTGCTGCCAGAACCACCAGTCGACTTCTACCCATCATGACGGATCACCTTCCAAGGGTTCGAAGGTGGTCGATCGACGCCGGCCGGCGGCGTTCCGGGTGCCTTCTGCATTGGGCCCCGCGCCCTAAAGCCCGAATTGGGTAATGCGGGGACGATTAGTCACACGGTACACGTTCTCTCCAATCCGCGCTCCGTGCACCTCATCCCCGGAGTCGACCCGGCAGGCGGCATGGAAGCCCGTCGAGTAGAACGATTCGCTTTTCGCGACCCTGCCGACACGCTCCTCGTCGACTCGCAAACGCGTGGCTTGTTCTGACACGCGACGCGGTCATCGCGTCGCAGGTAACCGCCGACAAGATCCACCTACCATCGTGGCAACGTTTTGCAGTTTCCTGGGGTTCATCTCACATGATCGCGCGCAATCGCTGGCTGATCGGGCTCTCCCTGTTCGCCGTCTACGTCATCTGGGGATCCACCTACCTCGCTCTCCGCTACCTCGTGGAGGAGTTCCCGCCCTTCGTCGGGAATGGGATCAGATTCGTGATCGCCGGCTCTGCAATGCTCTGGTTCCTGCGGCGGCGGGGCGCACCGGCTCCCACCGGCCGGGAGTGGTTCGCCGCCGCCCAGATCGGCGCGTTGCTCATGATGGGAGGGGTCGGGCTGGTGGCGCTCGCCGAGGCCCGTGGCGTGGGCTCGGGGCTTGCAGCCACGGCGGTGGCTGCCATGCCGCTGTGGGCCGCATTGTGGAGCGGTCTGTTCGGACGCTGGCCGAACCGGCTCGAATGGCTGGGATTGGCGATCGGACTCACGGGTGTCATCATCCTCAGCCGGGAAGGTGACTTCGCCGGCAACGCCCTGGGCATCACCCTCATGGTGGCCGCCCCCATCAGCTGGGCGTTCGGATCGGTTTGGAGCCGCCGTGTGTCACTCCCAGCCGGTTCGATGGCGACCGCCATGGAGATGAGCGCCGGGGGCATGATTCTGCTCGTGGTGGGATTTGTCAGGGGTGAGCGCTTCGAGTCGGTTCCCGACCTCAACGGTTGGCTCGCACTCGCCTATCTCATCACACTTGGTTCCATCGTCGCGTTCAGCGCCTATATGTACTTGCTCAACACGGTGCGGCCGGCGCTGGCTACCAGCTACGCCTATGTCAATCCGGTCGTGGCGGTGCTGCTCGGCGTCACCATCGGCTCGGAGGTGCTCTCGGGCGAAGCCATCATCGCCCTGCCGCTCATCCTCGGCGGGGTGGCGCTGGTGGCTGTCGCCAAGGATCGAGCTCCGGCCGAGCGCCTGCCGGTGGCGCAGCCGGCGCCGCAGGAATCGTGACGGCTAGGTGTTCCCCGGGTCATCCCCCCACCCGTACCGGCGCTCCAGCGAACGACGCAGGGTCCCGCCCGGGCGCATGCCCCACATGCGAATGCCGGAGATCACGATGGCGATGATGACGAACAACCGGTCTCCCGTGAGCACGGACAGGATGATGAAGAATCCGGCGATGAGGAGTGGAACCAGGATCGGATGGTCGTACTCCCAACGGTTGAGACGCTCGAACACGGTTACAGCACCCGCTCGAGAAGCCACGCCACACCCTGCACCAGGCGAACTCCGAGGTAGAACGTGGCGGCACCGACTACGAGCCAGAAGAAGATCGACGGCCGCTCCTGCGGTCGGGGCCGGTCACCCACGGGCACTGGCCCGTTGGCGGGCGCGGAAGCGGATGGGCGCTCCGGTGAAGTCGTACTCGTTGCGGAGGCGGTTTTCGAGGAAGCGCAGGTAGTCGGCGCCCAGCTCGCCGCCGGCGACGAACAGCACGATCATCGGGGGGCGGCGCCCGGCGTGGACGGCGTAGAGGATCTTGGGTCGGCGCCCCTTCCTGACCGGCGGCGGATGTGCCTCTTGCCAGCGCCGCACCAATCGGTTCAGCTCACCGGTGGGGATGCGCTGATCGAGCGAATCGAGCGACAGTGTCACGGCTGCCCCGATGCGCTTCAACTTGCTGCCGGTCTTCGCCGACAGGGTCAGGACCGGGGCCCACCCCACGAACGCGAGCCGGTCGGCCACGCTGTCGCGGCACCAGTCGCGTTCCTCCCGCGTGGCAATGTCCCATTTGTTCAAGAGCACGACCAGGCCGGTACCGGCGTCGGCTATCTCCTCGGCCAATCGCTGATCCTGATGGGTGGCACCCTCGACGCCGTCGATCATGAGCAGAGCCACGTCGGACTCGGCCAGGACCCCTTTGGCACGCAGCACCGAGTAGTAGTCCGCGCCGTCTCCCCACTTTGGCGCTCGTCGGATTCCGGCGGTGTCCACCACCCGGAACGGCGTTCCGTCCAACTCCACTACGACGTCGATGGGATCGCGCGTGGTGCCGGGGGTTTCCGAAACGAGCACCCGATCCTCGCCCAGCATTTGATTGAGCAGCGTCGACTTGCCGACGTTCGGCCGGCCGACGATGGCCAGCGACGGCATATCGGCGGCTTCGCCCACCTCTGTCTCCGGTAGCAATTCGAGCAGCTTGTCGAGCAGATCGCCCGTCCCGCGCCCGTGAAGGGCGCTCACCGGGTACGGGTCACCGATTCCGAGACCGTAGAGGTGGCCGATGTCCAGGTCGGTGCTGGGGTTGTCGGACTTGTTGGCAACCAGCAGCACGGGGATGTCGGCTTTGCGAAGCATCTCGGCGACCCCGGCGTCGTCGTCTGTAACGGCACCGGTGGCATCGGTCACGAACAGGACTGCATCGGCTCCCGCCAGTGCTGCCTCAGTCTGGGCGCGAATGTTCTGGGTCAGCCGTCCCGCCGGAGTCAACTCCCACCCACCGGTGTCCACGAGAATGAACCGGCGATCGAGCCACTCGGCCTCGAACTCGCGGCGGTCTCTCGTGACACCCGGCTTCTCCTCGACGACGGCCACCCGGCTGCCGACGATGCGATTGACGAGGGTCGACTTGCCGACGTTGGGCCGGCCCACCACCGCGACGATCGGAAGGCGGCTCATCTGCCGGCCCCTGCCATGATCCCGGCAACAGACGTCGGTACCACGTACAGCGGTGCGGGGGCGGCGGCGGCGACTTCTCCGATTCCCGTGTCGTCGAGGAACCGATCACCCGACAGGGTGACGTCGGGCACGATGTAGGCGGCAGCCGGCTCGCCATCGGCGGCCAGCGCGTCGCGGATGTCCGCGCCCACCATCAGCCCGCTCACCGCCACGTTGCCACCGAAGAACCTGTTGGCCACCGTGAGGATGCGAAGCGGCCGCCCGCCCAGGCGTTCCAGCCGGCCCAGCACGGGTTCCAGCACCCTGGCACCGTACACCCCGGTGACGATCACCGTCGGCGCCGCCACGGCTGGGTCCGACGTCGGTGAACTCGGCCCTTCAGCCGGTGTGAGCACCCGCGGGGCCCGATACCCCTCCGCAGGTGCCGCCGGCAAGGACTCGAACCTCCCGGTCGGGCTGCGCAGGTTGTGTCCGCTGCCGGCTTCGAGCTCGTCGAGCTCGTCGTAGAACGCCCGGGCCATGCCGATGCCGTTCTCGTGCTGGGGAAAGCCCTCGTAGGCGTCGTGGCCGGGCACCGGGAGGCCGGCCTGCAGGTACAGCTCGTCGGAGGCGAAGAACATCCGTCGGCCGAGTTGGGCACGGGCGACACCCTGCCAGTGCTCGGTCGCGGCGACAACGGCCCTCGCCTCCTCGTCGGTGTGGACCCGTAGCTTCGCTTCCTTGTTGAACTGTGAAAGCCCGAGCGGAACGATTCCTACCGAAGCAAGCCGGGGGTAGCGGGTCATGACCTCGGCGAAGGTGCGCTCGAGAACGTCGCCGTCGTTGATGGTGGGGCACAACACCACCTGGCCGTGCACTTCGATGTCGTGGTCGAGCAGAGCTCGCAGCCAGCGGAGGCTGGTGGCGCCGCGCTCATTGCGGAGCATGGAAGACCGCACGGCCGGGTCGGTGGCATGGATCGAGACGTACAGGGGCCCGAGGCGCTCGTCGACGACCCGCGCGAGGTCGAGCTCGGTGAAGCGGGTCAGCGTGGTGAAGTTGCCGTACAGGAACGACAACCGGTAGTCGTCATCCTTCAGATAGAGCGACTTGCGCATGGCGGGCGGCAACTGGTAGATGAAGCAGAACTCGCAATGGTTGTCGCAGGTCTGTACCCGGTCGAAAATGGAGGAGTCGAGCCGGAGCCCGAGCGGCGCCCCGGGTGCCTTCTCGATGCTCACCTCCCACTCGAGACCGCCCCGACGCACCGTCAAGTCAATTTCGGACTCGTCCACCAGCTGCTGATATTCGATGACGTCGGAGGGCACCACCCCGCAGATCGAGAGGAGCTCGTCGCCAACCGCCAGCCCGGCGGCGGACGCGGGGCTGCCGGCGACGATCTCGGAGACGGTGGGGAACGACATGAGCGGGACCAGAGTACCGGGGTCCTGGTGATTGCGGTCCCCGCGGGCGGCGGCGTGATCCGAGCGAGCCGGGCCGCGCGGGATCGGCCCACGACACCGACGGCAGGCCCCTAACCTTCCAGCCATGACGAGCAAGGTCCTCCTGGCCGAGCCACGTGGCTTCTGCGCCGGGGTCGAGATGGCGATCAAAGCACTCACATGGATGGTGCAGGCGTTCGAGCCCCCGGTGTACTGCTACCACGAGATCGTCCACAATCAGGCAGTGGTCGAGGCGTTTGAGGCTGCCGGGGTGGTTTTCGTCGACCGGATCGATGACGTCCCACCCGGGGCACCGATCATGCTGTCGGCGCACGGATCGGCACCCGACGTGGTGGCCGCCGCCGGCGATCGGGCCGCAGTGCTGGTCGATGCGGTGTGCCCGCTGGTGACCAAGGTCCATCACGAAGTGAAGCGCATGGCCGACCAGGGGTTCGACATCATCTATGTCGGCCATGAGGGGCACGACGAGGCCATCGGCACCATTGCCGAGGCGCCGCACGCGATCACCCTCATCGATCCGGAGGACGGGCTCGGCGACTACACACCGGCGGATCCCGAGCAGGTCGCACTCGTGTCACAGACCACGCTCGGCCTCTTCGAGTTCGAGGACGTCCTTGCATCCGCCTCCGAGCGGTTCCCGTCGCTGTGGACGGCCCGCAAGAGCGACCTCTGCTACGCGACCACCAACCGTCAGGAAGCGGTCAAGGTCCTGGCTGAGCGATCGGACGTGGTCCTGGTCGTCGGCTCGGAGAACTCGTCGAACACCCAGGCGCTGGTCCGCGTCGCCCGAGTGAACGGAGCCAATGCCTACCGGGTGGACGGGCCCGACGCCATCGATCCCGCCTGGCTGGCCGATGCCGAGGTGGTGGGCGTCACCGCCGGTGCCTCCGCCCCCGATCAGCTCGTGTTCGCCGTCATCGAGGCGATCGCACCGTCGGAGGGCGTAGAGACGGTCCGGGTGACCACCGAAGGTGAATATTTTCCGCTCCCCCGGGATCTGCGCAAGCTGCTCATGGGGCTGCAGGCGGCGGTCGAAGGTGGATATACCGCCCGCAACCCGGGCCGAGGCGGCGAATTGGACAACGACCGGCAATGGACGGCCAACGAGGCTCTGGACTTGCTGGCCCTCAGCCCTCAGCCGCAACCCGGCTGAGGCCGGGCAGGTCGAGCACCCGGACCATCCGATACCCGGTTTCGACGTGGCGGCGGCGTTTGAGCTCGCCGAGTGCCTCGTTCACCGATTGGCGGCTGGCCCCGAGCAGGGTGGCGATCGTTGTCTGGCTGAGCCCGACCTCCCCGCGCTGGTTGGCCTCGTCGGCCAGCAGCCCCGCCACCTGTGCGAGCACCGTCTTGTGCATGAGATTGAGCACCCGTCGCTGGGTCCGCTCCAGCTGTGTCAGGCTGGCCACCAGCCAGCGCAACGCGATGGCCGGTGAGCGGGCCAGCTCGGGAAGCAACCGGTCCCGATCGAACTGGAAGGCGGTGACATGCCCGACCGCTCGGGCTGAGGAGATGTAGGGCTGCCCGCTGAACATGGCGATGTCGCCGATCACCGCCCCCGGGCCGACCCGGCCCACCACCTGGTGCTTGGTGCCCGGTGCCCGATAGAGGTCGACGTCACCCTCCCGAATCAGGAATGCCGCCGTTGCCGCCGACCCTTCCTTGAACAGGTGGGTGCCCGGGTACTTCTTGACGATGTCTGCGGCCCGGGAGAGCACCTCCATGTCGGATGCAGACAGCGGCAAATAGTCGCGTCGCCCGAACGAGCGAGCCAGCCAGGCAAGGTGCTGCTGGTCGGCCGGCGATTCTCTCACAGGAGTCGTGCTCCTTCGCTGCCTGGGTGTCCAGGCAGACAACTGTCGTGTGTGTGACAGTGTATGCCCTGATACCGTCGCTCCCGGGGGCGAAGCACGTCACCTCAGCCGGCGCCGCGCCTGATCACGTGCCCGGTGACGGTTTCGACGACCTCCTCGATCGGGAGCTCGGACGTGTCGAGCACGAGTGCATCGTCGGCCGGGCGCAGCGGAGCCACCGCACGGGTGGAGTCTCGCTCGTCGCGGCTGGCCAGCTCGGCAGCGATCCGGGGGATCTCGTCGTCACCGAGGCCGAGGTCGTGTGCGCGGCGGATGGCCCGGACCTCGGGGCGGGCGGTGAGATACACCTTGGCCGGACTGTCCGGAAACACGACGGTGCCGATGTCGCGTCCCTCCACCACCGCCCCCGGTCCTCCTGGAGTCACCCAGCGGCGCTGCAGCGCCACTAGGGCCTCGCGCACCGCCGGCACCGCCGAGACCCGGCTGGCGGCGGCGCTCACCGCCTCCGTACGCAGATCATCGGTGACGTCGCGTCCCTCGACGATGACCCGCCCATCGGCGACTTCCACGCTGAGGCGTCCGATGAGGGCGGCGACGGCCTCGGTGTCCTCGATGTCGATCCCGGCCTCGAGTACCGCCAGCGCCCCTGCCCGGTACATGCCCCCGGTCTCCAGGTGCCGGAGCCCGAGCCGGGCTGCCACCGCCCGGCTCACCGTGCTCTTGCCCACCCCGCCCGGCCCGTCGATGGCAACAACCAGCGGGCTCGTGATGGAGTCGAGGACCGTGAAGAACTCGGGCCACGTCTTGGCGACGCATCCGGGATCGTCGATCGAGATGCCGGGAATTCGCAACCCGGCCAGCGCGAATGCCATCGCCAGGCGATGGTCCTCGTGGGGGTCGATGGTGGCGGCCTGCAAGCTGCCACCCTCGACCGAGATGAAGTTGTCGCCGGTGGTGACGACGCCACCCAGCTTGCGAAGCTCCCCGGCCAGCTCATCGATGCGATTCGATTCCTTCAGGCGCAGGTTGGCGATGTTGGTGAGCCTGGTGGTGCCGGCTGCAAACAGCGCCGCCACCGACACGGCCACCGCCGCATCCGGGGCAGCGTTCATGTCCTCGGTCACGCTTGCCAGCCCGCGCGGATATCCCGTCAGTTCGAGGCCGTCGCCATGGTGGCCGACCTCCGCCCCCATCCGCGCCAGAACGGGGATCAGTCCCAGGTCGGCCTGCAGTGAATCCTCCGGCAGGGGGCCGACCCGCACGGTTCCGCCGCACAGGGCGGCCGCCACCAGCGGGTAGGCGGCCGCCGAGGCGTCCCCCTCGATCACGTAATCGGTGCCGGCGTATGACCCGCGCTCGATCACCAGCGTCGTCGGCCCGTCCCAGGCCGCCCTGGCACCGAAGGCCGCCATCACCTGGATGGTCTGGTCGATATACGGGCGGGAGACGATGGGCTGGCGCAGCTCCAACACCACCTCGCGGGCCGCCAGCGGGGCCACCATGAGAATTGCCGAGGCATACTGGCTGGACCGGGAGGCATCGAGCATCACGGGACCCCCTGCCAGCGACGGGCCATGCACCCGGAGCGGAGGCCGATCATCGTCCCCCAAAGCCTCAACGGCCGCCCCGAGCTCGCCGAGGGCCCGAACGAGATCACCCATTGGACGCCGGCGCAACTGGTTGCTGCCGTCGAGCACCACCGCCCCATCCCTGAGAGTGGCGGCGGCGGTCAGAAACCTGGCCGTCGTCCCCGATCCACGGACGTCGAGCTCGACATCACCTCGTCCGAGCGTTCCGCCGGTCCCCGCCACGACGATGTCGCCTCCCTCCCAGCTCACGGAGACTCCCAGCCGCTGCAGGCTGTCGACCATGGCATCGGTGTCATCTGCCCGCAGCGCCCCCCGCAGCCGGCTCGGGCCCGACGCAAGCGCCGCCGTCACCAGTGCCCGGTTGGTGATGCTCTTCGAGCCCGGCAGGCGAACGGTCCCGCTCACCGGGCCGCTCAGGTGTATGTGCTTCATGATCCCGCCGCCGCTGCGTAGAGGGAGCGTACCTCCGCCACCGTCAGCTCCCGCCACTCCCCCGGCTTGAGCTGGCGATCGGCAATCGGCCCGATCGCCTCCCGCACGAGCCGCCGCACCGGATGGCCGATCGAGTCGAACATGCGCCGGACCTCGCGCTTGCGTCCCTCGGTCATGACGACCTGTACCAGCGTGGTCGACCGGCCCGCCTCGACCAGACGGGCGGCGGTGGCGCGGGCAGGCCCGTCTTCGAGATCCACCCCTGCCACCAGCCGGGCGATCGCTCTGGCGCCCACCGAGCCCTCCGCCTCGACCAGGTAGGTCTTGGTGATTCCGAAGCGAGGATGGGTGACCCGCTCGGTGAGGGCGCCGTCGTTGGTGATGAGCAGCAGCCCTTCGCTGTCGGCGTCGAGACGCCCAACCGGGTACACCCTCGTATCGGCCGGTACCAGGCCGGTTACCGTTGCCCGATCTTCCGGGTCATCGGCAGTGCTGACCACGCCAACGGGCTTGTACAGCAGGTAGTAGACCAGGTCGGGCTTTATGGGAAGCGGAACCCCGTCTACCTCCACCCAGGCCGTGTTCGGGTCGACCTTTTGGCCAAGGTGGGCAGTGGCGGCGTCGACGGTCACCCGTCCCTGGCGAATCAGGTCCTCAGCGGCGCGCCGTGACGCGATCCCCGAATGGGCGATGAGCTTCTGAAGCCGTTCTACGTCTCGTCCTCATTCCGCAGATCAATCTCCCCTCCTGGACGGAAAGGACGCTCGAGCGCCTCGACCACGTCGGGGGGCGGGACATGGTCGGCGAGCGGCGGCAGCTCGTCGAGACCGTTGACGCCCAGCTTCTCGACGAACAGCTCGGTGGTTCCATACAGGATGGGGCTCCCCGATCCGGGGGCGGTCCCGATCTCGGACACGAGGCCGAGCCGTTCGAGGGTCTGGAGCGACCGCTCGGAATCTACGCCTCTGATGTCGCTCACCTGCCCGCGGGTCACCGGCTGGCGGTACGCCACGACCGACAACGTTTCCAGCGCCGCTTGCGACAACCGGGTCGAGGCCGGGCTGGCAGCAAACTGCTCGAGGTAGGGACGAGCCTGCGGGTGGCTGAAAAGACGCCACCCGCCTCCAACCTGTTTGAGCACCACCCCGGCCTGGCGAGACTCGAGGTCGGCCGCGAGCGCCTCCAGCTCGGCTGCGATCTCTGCATGGGGCCGCTCGGTCACTTCCGCCAGCTCGGCCGCCGGTACCGGCCGCTCGGCGACGAACAGGATGGCTTCGAGAATCGACCGGGTATTCATGTCACATCCATTCACTCTGGAGGCTGTCGGGGACGACGGCTTCGGTTTGGGCCCGGATCAGGATCGGGGCGTCGCGATGCTGCTGCCTGACCTCGATGATGCCCCAGCGGGCCAGCTCCAGCATGGCGAGGAAATAGGCAGCGATCTCCACAGTGCGGGTGAGGTGGCCGGTGAGCCCGTCGAAATCTGCTTCCAGCTCGGCGTGGAGGCGGGCCCTGAGGTCGTCGATGGCGGCCGGGACGGAGGGGAGGTCGAGATCGAGATGGTCCAGGTCGGGATCACCGGTGCGGGCAAAGACCCTGGCCGCCACCCGAGCCAGCGCGTCGGGGCCGACCCCGAGGCGAATATCGGGATCGACCGGACGAACATCGATATCGAGCCCGGCCACCCGCGGCACGTACCTGGCCTGTCCGGCCAGGCGGTGAGCAAGCACGGCCGCTACATCCTTGAAGGTGGCACACGCCAGCAGCCTCGCCAGCAGCCGGTCGCGCGCTTCATAGAGCGCCAACTCCTCATCCAGGTCGACGTCGGGATCATCCGGCAGCAGGAATCGAGCCTTCAGCTGAATGAGGGTGGAGGCGATGAGCAGAAACTCACTCGTCACTTCCATGTCCAGTTCCCGCATCGCCTCCAGATGAGCCAGGTACTCGGTGACCAGCCCCGTCAGGCTGAGGTGGGTGATGTCGACCTGATGGCGGGTGATCAGCTGCAGCAGCAGGTCGAGCGGGCCCTCGAAGACGGCGGTCTTCACCTCATAGCTCATAGTCGCACCACATCAGGAGCCATCGTATTGAGCCTCCGCACCCAGCCGATGCTTTTCGCCATCGGCTTCCTTGAGCAACGCCCACGAGTCAGCCGGGATCATCCCTCGCCCGGGCGCGTCCTGGTGACGGGCATAGGCAATCGTCAGCTCGTCGGCGCCCGCTGCCTCCAGGTCCTCGGCTCCGAGGTGCGCATGGTTCAGGTAGACGCCGTAGCGTCCCGGTGCCCGGATTCGCACCAGGGCAAAGAGGGTAGCCACGACCCGGCCGGCGATCCCCAGTCGGGAATGGCGCTTTCCGACGTCGTGCAGCAGGGCGGCGCAGGCCAGCTGCCGATCGCCGGGCCGCCGCTCGAGCACGAAACGGGCCGCATCGATGCCATGGCGCTGATCCATGACCGGCTGCTCCCAGAACAGCGCCGCCAGGCGATCCTCCAGCAACCCCGCTACTTCGGCCTCTTCCCGGGGGGTGAGCGGACGGGCACGGACGGAGCTGAGCGCCCGCCGCATCAAGTGCACGGCGTGGGCTCGGGTCAGCGGATGGCTGCTCATCCCACCACCACCACTCGCAGCAGCCACCGAACCCAGTCGGTCATGAAGTCGAGCGATCCCTCGACGAAGAACAGCAGCGCGAACAGGATGATGAACCCGAACTGTTCGAGTTGATGAAACAGCTGGCGTCCCCGTTCGGGCAAGACCAGCGGCAACAGACGGCTGCCGTCGAGGGGTGGGATCGGCAGCATGTTGAACACCGCCAGGAAGACGTTGAGCACGATGAACACGCCCAGGATCTCCTCTGGAATGCCGCTCAACGAGGGCAGCGCCAGCCGGGCGAGCAGGGTGGCGAGCACCAGGTTGGACGCAGGCCCGGCAATGGCAGTGATCGCCATGTGGCCGGTCGGATTGGTGAACCGTCCCGGATTGACCGGCACCGGCTTGGCCCAGCCGAAGAGGGGCCCGTTCGCCAGCGCCAGCATCGCCGGAAGCAGAATCGAGCCAAACGGATCAATATGCGGTATCGGGTTGAGCGTGAGGCGTCCGGCGTTGCGCGCCGTCGGGTCACCCAGCCTGCCGGCCACGAAGCCGTGCGAAACCTCGTGCACGATGATCGACGGGATCAGAATGAGGATGACGAGGCCGGCCTCGATGAAGTCGTTGGTCGTGAACGAGAACAAGAATTATGCGGAGCGGCGGGTCTTGCAGTCCACGCAGTACAACGAAAATGGCCGCGCCTCCATGCGGGCGGCGCCGATCTCGTTGCCGCACGACCGACAGGTGCCGTAGGTTCCGTCATCGAGCTTTTCGACGGCGGCATTCACGTCGTCGAGCTGATGTTTCAGCGTTTCGACGATTCCCAGAACCTCCGTGCGCTCAGAAGTGACCGCCGCCGCGTCTGCGAAGCCCTCACCAAAGTCGAGGTCGGACCGGAGATCACCATTCTCGTCGGAGCCGAGCTCTTTGAGCTGGTGCACCAGCTTCTCCCGTTCCTCGAGGAGAACCTTCCGGGCGTTATCGAAGTCGATCGTCATGGCGCTTTTCCCATCATCTACTGCGTGGATGAGACGTGATGTACACCTCCAGCAAGTGTTGCGGGGTTACTCGGGTGTACACCTGTGTCGTACTGATTGTAGCGTGACCGAGCAGTTGTTGGACGGACCTCAGATCTGCTCCCCTCTCCACCATGTGTGTGGCAGCCGAATGCCTCAGCACATGCGGGGACACCCGGTCGGCGGAAATCCCGGCCGTATCGGCGGTCCTGCGCACGATCCCCCACAATCCCTGCCGGGTGAGGCGCCCCCCGCGGGCGTTCAAGAACAGCGCTCCGGAATCTCGGCCCGGCTTCCTGACGCTGAGCCGGTCGGGAAGGTACGCCTCGATCGAAGCGACTGCGTAGGCCCCCAGGGGCACGAGGCGCTGTTTTTTTCCCTTTCCCGTCACAACCGCAGTGCCGGATTCGAGGTCGATGTCCTCGAGGTCGAGGTCGACCGCCTCGGAAACTCGTGCCCCGGTGGCGTACAGGAACTCGAGGATCGCCCGGTCGCGACGCCCCGCCGGGGTGCGAAGGTCGGGAGCCTCGAGGAGGGCCATCACCTCCTCAAGAGTGAGTGCCTTGGGCAGTGGTCGGGGCCGCTTTGCCGACGCCATCACCGCCGTTGGATCCTCCTCGGCCAGGCCCTCCGTCACTCGAAAGCGATGCAGACCCCGCACCGCCGAGGTCTTCCTGGCCACGGAGCTGGGAGCGAGGCCCCGCTCGGTCAGTGATCTGACGAAACCCGAAACGCGATCCGGACCGGTGTCGGCTCCGTCGAGGTAGGCCAGGTACTGGGCGAGGTCGCGGCGGTAGGCGGACACGGTGTGGCGGGAAAGGCCCCGTTCGCTGGTGAGCCATGCCAGGTATTCCTCGACATCCATCGCCAGGACACCCATGGCTAGCGGGCCATCGCTAGAACCCGAGCACCTCGGCCACGGTGTGATACTCGAGGTCGAGGCTCCCGGCCACCGCCGGATGGACGATCTGGCCGTTTGCGACGTTGATGCCCGCGCGGATGGCCCCGTTCTTGGCAACCGCCTGCTCGACTCCATTGTCGGCCAGCTGCAGAATGTAAGGCAGGGTGGCGTTGGTGAGCCCATAGGTGGAGGTTTGGGGCACGGCGCCGGGGATGTTGGTGACGGCGTAGTGGATGACCCCGTGCATCTCGTAGACCGGGTCGTCGTGTGACGTCGGCCGGCTGGTTTCGAAACATCCGCCCTGGTCGATGGATATGTCGACGACCACCGACCCCGGACGCATGCTCCGAATCATGTCTTCGGTCACCAGCTTTGGCGCCGCCGCCCCCGGGATGAGCGCGGCTCCGATCACAAGATCGGCGTCCACGACCTGCTCCTCCAACGTGAGGCGGTTGGACGACAGGGTCATGATCTGGCCGAGGTACAGCGAGTTGATATGGCGGAGCTTGTCGGCACTGCGGTCGAGCGCCACCACCCGTGCCTGCATGCCCATGGCGATCACAGCCGCGTTTGCCCCCGCCATGCCGGCCCCGATGACGACGACCTTGGCCGGCATCACTCCCGGGATGCCACCCAGCAGAATGCCACGCCCACCTTCGGCTTTCTCGAGGAAATAGGCCCCGACCTGCGTCGCCATCCGCCCGGCAATCTCAGACATCGGCGCCAGCAAGGGCAGGGCGCCGCCGGCCAGCTCCACCGTCTCGTAGGCAATGCCGATGGCACCCGAATCTCGCAGCGACACGGTCAGCTCTTTGCTGGCCGCCAGGTGCAGGTAGGTGAACAGCACCTGACCCGGTGACAGCATGGCCACCTCATGGGGCTGAGGCTCTTTGACTTTGAGGATCATCTCGGCGGAGCCGAACACGTCCTCGGCATCGGGAACAATGCGGGCACCCTGGGCGACGTAGTCGCCATCCTCGTGGCCGCTGCCGATCCCGGCCCCCGACTGGAGAAGCACTTCATGGCCATGCTCGACGACTTCCCTAGCCGCAGCCGGGGTGAGGGCGACGCGATACTCGTGCTTCTTCACCTCGCCGGGGACGCCGATAATCATGTCAACCTCCGACTCACAGCGTACAAGCCGATGAGGGTCTTGGCGTCTTTGATCTCACCTGATGCCACCAGCTCGAATGCCTGCTCGAGCGTGAGCTCCACTCGCTCAGCAGTCGACTCCTCCGGGCCCTGAGGGCTGGCAGCCGCCGGGGTGAGGTCCTCGGCCAGATAGAGCCACGACTCTTCGTCGCTGTAGCCGGGCGAGTTGTAGAACCGGTGCAGCAGCGTGAGTTTGCCGGGATCCAAGCCGACCTCCTCGATGCATTCCCGGCGAGCTGCATCGGCCGGGTCCTCGCCCGGCACATCTCGTTTTCCGGCCGGTGCCTCGTAGATGAAGGCGTCGATCGGCGCCCGAAACTGCCGGAGGACGATCACGTGGGTGCCGGTGAAGGGCAGAACGACGACCGAGCCGTCGTGGGCGTGGACCACCTCACGGGTCATGGTGCCGCCGTCGGGCGTGTCGTAGCTGTAGCTGCCGACGGTGACCCCCGGCCCGCGATAGACAATGCCCCCCCGGCGCCGGCGAAACCCGGCCATCAGTGTTGCTCTGAAACCTTCGCGTCCCGCGGCACGGCGGACGACGTTGTCGCCCGGCGGTGTGCAAGAGCGGCCGCCATGAAGCCCACGAAAAGGGGATGGGGGTTGGTGGGCCGGGACTTGAGCTCGGGATGGAATTGGGAGGCCACGAAGAACGGGTGGTCGGGAAGCTCGATGATCTCCACCAGCAGATCGTCGGGGGACGTGCCCGAGAGGGACAGGCCGGCTGCGGCGAGATCGGCCCGATATCGATTGTTGACCTCGTAGCGATGCCGGTGTCGTTCATACACCAGCTCTTCGCCGTACAAGCTTCGCACCCGTGACCCTTCCGCCAGTTTGGCGGCATAGAGACCAAGACGCATGGTGCCCCCCTTGTCCTCCACGTCCTGCTGACTGTCCATGAGGTCGATCACCGGATGCGGGGTCGTGGGGGCGAACTCGGACGAGTTGGCTTCCGCCAGGCCCAGCCGGGATCGGCTGAATTCGATCACCGCGCATTGCAGGCCGAGACAGAGGCCGAGAAACGGAATCCCTTGTTCGCGAGCATGCCGGATCGCCTCAATCTTGCCTTCGATGCCCCGAACCCCGAACCCGCCGGGTACGAGTATCCCGTCCACACCCTCGAGATAGGTCTGAGCGAGCAGGCCGTCCATGTCGTCGCTCGGAATCCACCGCAGGTCGAGGATGATCCCGTTGGCGGCGGCGCCGTGCCTCAGCGCCTCTACCACCGACATGTACGCATCGGGCAGGTCGACGTATTTGCCCACCAGCCCGATGGTCACCGGCTCGGTGGCGTTCTTGATGCCGTCCAGCATCCGAATCCAGTCGGACATGTCCGGTTCGGCGGTCTCCAGGCGGAGGTGATCGCAGATGACGTCGTCGAGCCCGGCCGCCTGCATCATCAGCGGCACCTCATAGATGTCTTCGGCGTCCGCCGCACTCACCACCGCCGCCGGATCGACGTCGCAAAACAGGCTGATCTTGCGCCGGACCGAATCGTCGATTGGCCGATCCGAGCGAACCACGATGGTGTCGGGCTGGATGCCGTGGCTGCGCAGCTCCGCCACCGAATGCTGCGTTGGCTTGGTCTTGAGCTCGTCGCTGGGCGCCAGGTAGGGCACCAGCGTGACGTGGATATAGGCGACGTTCGACGGCCCCACGTCCTTGCGGAACTGTCGGATCGCTTCCAGGAACGGGAGGATCTCGATGTCGCCGACTGTGCCACCGATCTCGGTGATCACGACGTCGACTCCGGGGGTGTCTCCCAGGCGGCGGATGCGGGCCTTGATCTCGTTCGTGATGTGAGGGATCACCTGGACGGTGGCTCCCAGGTAATCGCCGCGTCGCTCCTTCTGGATGACCGACAGATACACCGAGCCGGTCGTTACGTTCGAGTCCCGCCTGAGGTTCTCACCGGTGAAGCGCTCGTAGTGACCGAGATCGAGGTCGGTCTCCCCGCCGTCGTCGGTGACGAACACTTCGCCGTGCTCGAAGGGGTTCATGGTGCCCGGATCGACGTTGAGGTAAGGATCGAGCTTCTGGTTGACGACGTGGAGGCCGCGGGCCTTGAGGAGTCGCCCGAGGGATGCGGCGGTGATGCCTTTACCGAGGCTGGATGTAACCCCGCCGGTTACGAAAACGTATTTCGCCAAACCACTCCTTGGACTCCGAGACTGTAGCACTGCCCTCGGCACGGGCCGGTTTCACGCGCGCAGCGTGCCATCCAGGTCACTGTCCGCCCACAGCAAGCAGCTCGAGCGCATGGTCCTGCCCGCGCTCGCTCTCTGGAAGTCCGGAGAGCATGCGCGTGATCTCACCCACCCGGTCCTCACCCTCTACCCGGCGGACACGGGCGGTCGCCCCTTCCCGCTCCACAATCAGGTGGGTGGTGGCGAACGCCGCCACCTGCGGGAGATGCGTCACGCACAGTACTTGCCGCCCCGCCGCCAGGCCTTTGAGCTTGCGGCCCATCGCCAGTGCCGTGGTGCCACCGATCCCGGCGTCGATCTCGTCGAAGGCGATGACCGCCGCTTCTCCAACTCCGGCGGCGAGGCGCAGCGACAGGACGAGCCTGCTCAGCTCGCCGCCCGAAGCAATCCGGGCGGCCGGAGCCGGCGGTATCGAGACATCGGATGAAAACAGCAGTCGCACGGCATCGGCTCCGCCGGCAGACGGCGCGGCCGGTGTGATCGGCAGCTCCACTACCGGCGAACCGAACCCGAGCTGCCGGAGATGATCGGTCGCAGACCCGGTTACGTCCTTGGCGGCCCGCAGCCGGGCAGACCGGAGGCGGTCGCCGGCGGCGGAAGCAGCGGCGCCGGCAGCTTCGAGCTCGGCGTCGAGATGGTCGGCGCGGCCAAGGAGGCCACCGATCTGCTCGACCCGGGCGGTGGCGCGGTCTGCGAAATCGAGCACCTCGGCGAGATCGGCTCCGTACTTGCGCTTCAGATCGTTGAGGACGGTGATGCGGCTTTCGAGCTCGGCAAGCTCTCCCGGGTCGTGGTCGAGGGTCTCGGTGGCCGCTCGCACTCCGGCTCTCAACTCGGCGACCGCGGCCTGCAGGTCACTCGCTTGGTCGACGAGCGGCTCCAGGCTCGGGTCGAGGCTGAGCGCCCGGCGGATCCGATCGACCGCCGTGTCGACTCCGTCGGCGTCGCTCAGCCCGCGGTAGGCCGCAGCCAGCTCGGTTCGCAGTTCCTCCTCGTGGCGGAGCCGGGAGGCCCGGGTGGTCATCGCCTCCTCGTCACCGGGGGTGAACCCGGCGGCGGCGATCTCCTCGGATTGGTAGCGGGCGAGCTCCAGCTCACGTTCCAGCACCCGCCGGTCTCCTCCCATCTCGGCTTGCGCCGCCTCCACCTCCTGAAGTGCCTTCCACGCCCCCAGGTATTCCACCAGCGCATCCCGCCCTTCGGCATCGAGCGCCGCATCCACCAGCCTGCGAACCGCTCCCGGCTCGGTGATGGCGAGATGGTCGTGCTGGCCCACCAGCTCGACCCGCCCCTCCATGCGGACGGCGAGCTCCTTGGCCGGCACCATTGCGCCATCCAGGTAGGCGCGACTGCGTCCGCCGGCGGTGATCCGCCTGGCAACGACTGTTTCCGAGTCGCCATCGTCGACGAAGCGGCCCTCCACCCGCGCCTCGTCGCCGTGCGGCCCGATGGCATCGGCCCGGGCGGTGCCACCCAGCAGCAGGCGGAGGGCTCCGAGCAGCATGGTCTTGCCGGCGCCGGTTTCGCCGGTGACTACGACGAGGCCCGGGCCGGGCTCGATGGTGGCGTCCTGGATGACCCCGAGGTTGACGACCCGGAGCTCGTCAATCACCGTCGAGCCCGAGCTTGTGCTGCAGGGTGTGGGGGAAACGCTTCCCGTCCATGGTGGCGAAGCGGGCGACCAGATCCCCGGCGGTAACCCTGACAGTCTGGCCGGGCTTCAAGTCGCCGAGGTCGGTGGCGTCGACTTCCACTCCGACGGGACGATCCGAGCCGGCAGCGAAACCGATGACCCGATCGGGTTCGAAGACCAGCGTCCGGCTGAACAGCGAGTGGGGTGCAATCGCCGTCATGAACAGCGCCCGCAGCCGGGGGTCGACCGCCGGCCCGCCCGCCGAGAAGCTGTAGGCGGTAGATCCGGTGGCGCTCGCGACCACCATCCCGTCTGCGCGGTATGTGCGAAACGGAACGTTGTCGACGCTCACCGCCAGCGTGGCGAGCCGGTTGACCCTGCGCTTGGAGATCACGATGTCGTTGAGGCCGTGGACGGTGGGCCCGTCCTCGATCTCGGCTTTCAGGGTCATCCGTTCCTCCACGTCCCA
Organism: Acidimicrobiia bacterium; assembly: GCA_041619515.1. Taxonomy (GTDB): domain Bacteria; phylum Actinomycetota; class Acidimicrobiia; order Spongiisociales; family SHLN01; genus SHLN01. The sequence goes on along the minus strand of JBFKDW010000009.1, from coordinate 33,714 downwards.
TCGACGATCTGCGATACGATCGAGCGTCTCCTGCAGATGGGACTCCTCGGTCTCGGCCAGGAAGCCGACCTGGCCCAGGTTGATACCGAGAACGGGAATTCCCAGCGGCAGGGCCCGCCTGACCGCCTCCAGCACGGTCCCATCGCCCCCGACCGAGAGCATGAGCTCGGCGCCGCCGAGCTCGCCGGTGTCGACCTCTGCCAGCGTGCCCGCTCTTCCGTCGGCTGCGATCACGCGTATCCCGCGAGCAGCCGCCCCCGCCAGCACGTCGCGAGCCACGTCGGTGGCACGCGCCCGCTCGGGATGCAGCACGAGACCGATGATCATGACTCGATTCCCTCCGCGGCAAGGGCTCGTTCGATGGCGCCCGCCGGAACCTCCGTTTGGCCCGGCTGTAACCACACTAGGAACTCACGGTTGCCGGCTGAAGCCCCCAGCAGTGGGCTGGCGATGATCCCAACGGCGCCGAGGCCGTTGGCGGCGGCGGCGCCGACGATCCGGTCGATGGCCTGGCGCCACAGCACGGGGTCGGATACGAGCCCACCGCGACTCACCTGGTCCTTGCCGACCTCGAATTGGGGCTTGATGAGCAACACGACGTCACCGTCCTCGGCGCACAGGGCTGCGACCGCCGGCATCACCAGTTCGAGCGAGATGAACGAGAGATCGGCTACGACCACGGCAAACGGCCCGTCGAGCATTGAGGTATCCATGGTCCTCACGTTGGTGCGCTCATACACCCTCACGCGGGGATCGTTCCGGAGCCGATAATCGAGCTGGTTGTGACCCACGTCGACCGCAGTGACCCGCACGGCCCCGTGCTGAAGCAGGCAGTCGGTGAAGCCGCCGGTGGAGGCGCCGAGGTCGACGGCGGAACGCCCGGTCACGTCGATCCCGAACACGTCCAATGCCCTGGCCAGCTTTTCTCCGCCGCGGCCGACGAATCGGTCGGCCGGACCGGTGAGGTCGACCGGTGTGTCGGCAGCCACCAATGTGGCAGGCTTGGGTGCCACCACTCCCCCGACTCTGACCCGTCCCTCGGTGATGAGACGCCTGGCGGCGGAGCGAGAATCAGCCAGCCGCCGGCGTACGAGCTCGGCATCGAGCCGCTTCCTGGTCAGGGGGCGCCGCCTTCGGTGTCACCGGGCACCTGGGCCTGCGGCTCCACCTGCTCGGTCACCGGCCCGTCGAGGGCCGCCGCCAGCGCAGCCGTCAGCTCATCGGCAATATCCGGCGCCTCGGCCGGGTCGGCTGCTTCCAGTTTCGAGAGCAGCTCCTCTATCCGCGTAGTATCCATGGCGTCCATTATCGCCGTCCCCTGCGACAGGAACCACCTTTGATCCCCATCCGCGACATCAACCCGACCATCGTCAGGCCGATCCTCACGCTCGCCTTGATCGCGGTCAATGTTGCCGTCTTCTTCGGTGTTCAGCCGCAGGATTCATCGGTCGAGGCCGATCGGTTCGCCTACGAGTACGCCGCCATCCCGTGCGAGCTCCGCTCCGGCGACCCGCTCACCACGCGCGAGATCTCCACCGGGGTGTGCGACAGCGAGCGGGTTGGCGTCCCCCAAGCCGCGCCCGAGGTGTTTCCCGAGAAGACCGTATTGCTCAGCGTCGTGTGGGCGATGTTCCTCCACGGCGACCTGCTGCACATCGCCTTCAACATGTGGTCGCTGTGGATCTTTGGCAACAATGTTGAAGAGGCCCTCGGGAAGCTCGGCTACCTCACGTTCTATCTGGCGGGAGGGATCGCCGCCACGGTCGGCTACGCCGCGCTCAACGCCGACTCGACCATCCCGCTGGTCGGTGCCTCGGGTGCCATTGCCGCGGTGATGGGCGCCTACCTCGTGCTGTTTCCCACCCATCGCATTCTCAGCCTGCTCGGGTTCTTCTTCGTGCCCGTGCCGGCAGTCTTGTTCATCGGAATCTGGTTCATCGGGCAGTTCGGCGTCGACCCATCCTCAAACGTCGCCTGGGAGGCACACGTGGCCGGCCTGCTCTTCGGTGTGCTCATCGCCCTGGTGCTGCGGGCTCCCTTGCTGCGGCGGGTCGAGTCCTATCGCCGGCCTCGTTGGGCCAGCTTCCCGTAGCGAAGCAGCAGCCGCCCCCACGTTCACCAAACGGCCGCCCAGTACACTCAGCGCATGATCAGCGAGCGCTTCAACCGGCTGTTCGACCGTTTGGTGGTGGCCTTCACGCATCATCAGGACGTGCCCCGACGTCCCGGCAACGTTCCAGAGTTGGGCGCGGCCCGCTGGGACCTCGAGCTGGCTCGGGCGGCGATCGCCCGGGAACGGGAACGCATGGCCGGCCAGACCCGGCCCCGGATCCCCCGGCAAACAGCCGCATCCGATGGTGATATCGCGCGGCTGCGAGCGTTCGGAGCCGGCTACGTGAGCGGCTGAGACTGGCCTCAGCTCCAGTCGAGGATCACCTTGCCCGCGTTGCCTCCTCGCACTGCGGCAAATGCTTCCTCGTACTGCTCGACCGGAAAGCGGTGGGTAATGACCGGGGAGACATCGAGGCCGCTGTGGAGCATGGAAGTCATCTTGTACCACGTCTCGAACATGCGCCGCCCGTAGATGCCTCGGAGGGTCAGGCCTTTGAAGATCACTTCGTTCCAGTCGATCTCGAACGGCCCCGAAGGAATGCCGAGCAGGGCGATCTTGCCTCCGTGATTGATGGTGCGGAGGATATCGGTGAGCGCAGCCGGGGAACCCGACATCTCGAGCCCGACATCGAACCCCTCCACCATCCCGAGCTCATCTTCGATCGTCTCGAGCGGTGTCTCCCCGACATGCACCACCCGATCCGCGCCCATCTTTTGCGCCAAGCTGAGGCGATAGTCGTTGACGTCGGTGACGACGATGTAGCGAGCGCCGACGTGGCGGGCAACGGCCGTTGCCATGAGACCGATCGGGCCTGCCCCCGTGATGAGGACGTCTTCGCCGACCAGATCGAAGGCGAGGGCGGTGTGGGTGGCGTTGCCGAGCGGGTCGAGGATGGAACCGATCTCGTCGGTGATATCACCCGGCAGCGGAAAGACGTTCACGGCGGGAACCACCACGCTTTCAGCGAAAGCACCGGCGCGGTTCACGCCGATCCCCTCGGCGTTGCGGCAATGATGGCGCTTGCCGGCCCGGCAGTTGCGACAGTGGCCACAGGTGATGTGGCCCTCGGCCGACACCCGATCCCCGACTTCGAGGCCGGTGACTTCCTCGCCCAACCCGGCGATGACCCCGGCGAACTCGTGCCCGACCGCCATGCCGACGGGTATGGTCCGCTGCGCCCACGGATCCCAGTCAAAGATGTGCAGATCGGTGCCACAGATCGAGGCCTTCCGGACGCTGATGATCACGTCGTTCGGGCCGGCGACGGGTGGCGGTATGTCTTCGAGCGTTAGTCCCGGACGATCGCCCGATTTCACCAGCGCCTTCATCAGGAGATGACGCCCAGTCGGCGTCCCACTCGCGCAAATGCGCCGACCGCGGTTTCAACGTCTTCTTCGGAGTGGGCGGCGGACATCTGGGTGCGGATGCGGGCCATGCCCTTTGGCACGACCGGGAACGAGAACCCGACCACGTACACGCCCTCGGCGAGAAGGGCATCGGACATCTGTTTGGCCAGCCGGGCGTCTCCGAGCATGACGGGGATGATGGGGTGCCCGGCTCCGGCCAGCGTGAAGCCGAGCTCGGTCATGGCGGCGCGAAACAATTCGCTGTTGCGATGGAGCGCCGAACGCAGCTCGTCACTCCCTTTGAGGAGCTCGAGAGCCGTACGGGATGTGGCGGCGATGACCGGCGCCAGGCTGTTGGAGAACAGATAGGGCCGCGATCGCTGCCTGAGCCAGCCGACCACTTCGGCGCTCGCGGCCGTGTACCCGCCGGAGGCTCCGCCGAGCGCTTTACCGAGGGTGCCGGTGAGAATGTCGACCCGGTCGGCGACACCCAGCGCTTCGGGTGTTCCCCTCCCACCGGCCCCGACGAACCCGACGGCATGGGAGTCGTCGACCATCACCATCGCGTCGAATCGTTCGGCCAGATCGCAGATTGCAGGCAGATCGGCGAGGATGCCGTCCATGGAGAACACACCGTCGGTAGCGATCAGCCGGTACCGGGCACCGCTCGCTTCCTCGAGCGTGCGTTCGAGGTCGGCCATGTCGTTGTTTGCATATCGATAGCGCTGCGCCTTGCAGAGGCGGACGCCGTCGATGATCGACGCGTGGTTGAGGGCATCGCTGATGATCGCATCCTGCTCGTCGAGCAGAGTCTCGAACAGGCCCGTGTTGGCATCGAAGCAGGAGCTGTACAGGATCGAGTCGTCGGTGCCGAGGAAGTCGGCGATGTCTGCTTCGAGGGCCCTGTGCACCGTCTGGGTCCCGCAGATGAAGCGAACCGAGGCCATGCCGTAGCCATAGCGGGGAAGCGCCTGCGAGGCGGCCTCCAGCAACGCCGGATGATCGGCCAGCCCGAGATAGTTGTTGGCACAGAAGTTGAGGACCTCAGAACCGTCCTCCAGGGTGATATGGGCGTCCTGGGGAGATGCAATGGGGCGCTCGTCCTTGAAGAGGCCCTCCTCCCGGAGCCCGGCCAGCCGCTCGGCGAGATCGTCACGCAATCGAGAAGACATTGCGGCTAAGGGTATCTGGTTGCCCGGCCGGACCGTGCCACCCATCGAGCCGCCCTCCCGCAGGAGCGGAAGAGATGGGGCTCGGCCCTCAGAGCCGGTACAGCCCGGGCACCTCGGCGATCGATGACACGACATGGTCGGGTCGGGGCTCGACGCCATCGGGGCGGGAGGTCACGCCACTTAGAACGAGAATCGTCTCCCAGCCTTCGGACACGCCGAGCGCCAGGTCGGTTTCCGGGCGGTCACCGATGAGGGCCACACGCTGGCCCTCCAACCGGTCGTGCAGCAGGCCGCGCATCGGCTCATGAGGCTTGCCGGCCACCTCGGCCTCCACCCCGGTGGCGGCCTCGACTGCTGCGACGAGCGCCCCTGCCCCCGGCCAGAGCCCTTCCGGCGTCGGATAGGTGACATCGCGGTTGGTGGCAATGAACCGGGCGCCCCGGCCGACGGCCATCACTGCCCGGGTGAGCGACTCATACGTCAGAGACAAATCCAAGCCGGCGACAACGGCCCGGGCCTCATGCCAGTCGTCGACGATGGGGACGCCGAGGTGCTCGAGCGGCCCGCGGGCCCCGGCCGCGCCGAACAGCAGGGTGGGTGGGGCATCGGCCGCAAGCAGATGGGCCGCCGCCATCGCCGAGGTGACGACATCCTGCTCATGGGCGTCGAAACCGGTCAGCCGCCTGATCTTGGCGGCAGCCTCGGCGGGAGTCTTCGTCGAGTTGTTGGTAACGAACGCGAGGCTGATCCCGGCGGCCCGCAGGACGCCGAGGGCGGCTCCGGCACCCACAACCTCGACGTCGCCCCGGTAGAGGACACCGTCGAGATCACAGACGATGGCATCGGGAAGCGGGCTCACGCGTTCACCGATCGGACGCCGAATCTTTCGACGACGGTGGCGAGGAACTCGGCGGTGAGGCCGACCGAATCGACACTGACTCGCTCGTTGTGGCCGTGGAACATGGAGGCAAACTCGCCGGTTCCCATCCGATCGTCGAACAGGCCGGCGCCGTAGCAGACCACGCCCCGGGTTCGGAAGAAGCGGGCATCGGTGGTTCCGGAGATGAGGTAGGGAAACCGCCTCCGGGTGCCGGCCACCCGCTCATAGCCGTCGCCGACGGCCTCCCACAGCGGGCCGTCCATGGGTGAGGATCCGGCCGGGTAGTCCATGATCGGCTCGATCCGAAGCCGATCGTAGAGCTGGGAACCGAGCACTTTGCGGAGGTGATCGTCGACGGTCGTCTCATCCTGACCGGGAAGCGCCCGGATATCGATGTCGGCACTCCCCTCCTCCGCGATCACGTTGCTCTTGACGCCCCCGCTGACCACGTTGGGGCTCACCGTGAGATGGGTGAGAGCGTGAGCGATGCGGGCCATTTCCGGGTCGGCGGCCGCGATTGCGTCGATGGCGGCATCGATCTGGTCCGGGTCGAGGAGCGCAGCCGAGAAGTCCGGGCCCAGGCCGAGCATCTCGACGATCGCCCGCCATTCCTCGGTGATCTCCACCGGGGTGGGCGCTTCGGCCAAGCGGGCGATGGCCATCCCCAGGTCGATGACGGCGTTCTCCCTGCCGTAAGGCTGGCTGCCGTGGCCGGGCACACCGCGGGCTGTGAGCTTGCGCCAGTACGGCCCCTTCTCGGCCACGCTCACCGGGTAGGCCGATCCGTCCGAGGTCGGAATGGGCGGATAGGCCACCTCTGTCAGCTGGTATTCGCAGGCGACTGCCTCCCAATGGTTCTCGACCAGCCAATCGGCCCCCAGCCGTCCGCCGGCTTCCTCGTCGGCCACCGCCAGATAGACGAGATCCCCGGGCAGCGGGTCCTTTTCGCCGGTCAGGTACGGCTTGAACACAGCCGCCATCGCGGCCGTCATGTTGAGCATGTCGACCGCACCCCGTCCCCACACGAAGCCGTCCTCGATATGCCCTCCGAATGGGTCGTGCAGCCAGCCCCGCCGGGAGGCGGGCACAACGTCGGTATGGCCCATGAGCATGAGGGCGGGCGCACCGGCGATTGCGCCCGGCACTCGGTATACGACACTCTGGCGGCCGGGATGAGGTTCGAACACCTGCCCCGGGAGGGCGAAGAACTCCCGCAGCGTCTCCACCGAGCGATACTCGCCGCCGCTGTCGGGAGTTCCGTCGTTGACGCAACCATTCTGTATGAGGGCAACGAGGAGCCCGACCGCTTCCTCTCTCACGCGTCCCGCCCAGGTTCGGCCGGCCACAGCTGCGCTGCGAGGTCGTACATAGTGTCCACCATAGGCCACGCCTGGAGGCGGTCGAGGGGGATCCACTCGGCCCGGGTGGCGTCATCACCCGGCATGAGGTCGCCTCCAACGGGGGTTGCCCAGAAGTCAACGATCACGTAGTGCCACTCGGGTGGTGTCCCCGGGCCTATCGAGCTGCCCACCCAGGCAATGTCACCAACCTCTACCATGAGGCCGGTCTCCTCTCGCACCTCGCGCTCCACGGCCTCGCTCAGCGTCTCGCCGGGCTCGACCTGGCCACCGGGCACGGCCCACCGGCCGGCGCTGGGGGGGCGGGCTCGCTCCACCAGCAGCAGTCGGCCATCCTCGACGATGACTGCCCCGACCGCTACCGTGACTCGATCAGTCATCCTCGTGGTTCATGATGATGAACCTCGCAGAGAAACCGCCCGCCTCGAAGAAGTTCTTGGCCAGCCGGTGACCCGGGAGCACGTGGGCGTCAAACCACCGGTGGCCCCGGGCTCGGAATTCGTCGACCACGGTGTCTCTCATGGCCTCGCCCACCCCGACCCCCCGGGCTTCCTCCTCGGTGAACACCAGCTTGATCGTGGCCATGCGGGCCCCGTCCGCCTGGGGCAGCAGCGGGGCGGAGTATCCAAGTATGAAGCCGAAGGGCACGCCGTCACCGGTTCCCATGTAGACGAGGATCTCGGGGTCGGCCACGGCCTTGGCCAGCGCTTCCTCGACCGGTGCGGGCAGCCCGTCGGCCTCTTTCCACAGGCCGCGCAGCGCCTCCATTTCGGCTTCCAGGAGGCGATACAACCGGAGTAGCTCGGGGAGGTCGTCGAGTGTGGCCGGGCGGGCGGCGACGGTGAGCGGCGTCATCGTTTCAGTCTCCGTCGCACGCCCCAGGCGCTCACCAGCCAGATTGCTTCGAGAGCGATCCCGAAATGCATCTTCGACTTGCCCCGCGCCCGGTTGCGGAACGTGATGGGAATCTCGACGGTGGTGAGGTTCTGATCGCTGCTGCGAGCGGCCATCTCGACCTGAAAACCGTAGCCGGAGGCCCGGCAGGTGTCCGGCTGCAATATCCGCAGCACCTGGGAACGGTAGGCGCGGAATCCACTCGTCATGTCATGGATCGATGTGGCAAGCATCGCCCGAGCGTAGCGATTGCCCCAGCGGGAGAGGAGGCGGCGGTGAAGCGGCCAGCCGGGCACGGATCCGCCCGGCACGTAACGGCTCCCGATCGCGACATCGGCGCCCGTCTCGATCGCCGAGACCAGCAGCGGCAACACGTCCGGGTCGTGGCTGAAATCGGCATCCATCTGGCACACGATCTCGGCCGGGGTGGTGAGCGCTACCGAGAACCCTTCGGCGTAGGCCGGGCCCAACCCGCGTTTGGCCGACCGGTGCACCACCTGGATCCGGTCATCGGCGGCCGCCAGATCGTCGGCCATGCGTCCGGTCCCGTCCGGCGAGGCGTCGTCGACGATGACGAGGTGGTAGCCGTGCTTGCGGACGGAGTGCGCGATCGGCTGGAGGTTCTCGGCTTCGTTGTAGGTGGGAAGGACTACTGCGACCTCAGGCGGCACAGTCGTTACAGATCTGCTTGCGCTTGTTGGCCAGTTGGGTGTTCTTCTTCACGAGGAAACAGCTGGAGCAGACGAACTCCCCCGGCGTCACGCTGTCTGCTTCCTTGTCGAGCGCCAGTTCGGCACGTCGCAGAGACGCAACCTCCGCCGCCTCATCGACGCGAATGACTTCGGCAGCCTCGTCGGGCGTAAGCATGGCCAGCTCGGCTGCTTCCAGCTCGTCCAACGCGGCATTGTCGCCCTCTTCGGCGCCGTCATCGAGATCATCGTCATCGGTTGTCTCGTCGTCGGAATCGACGTCGTCGTCGCCGAGTCCCTCGAGATCGTCCACTTCCTCGACGTCTGAGAGATCGTCGATATCGTCGAGGTCCTCGACATCATCCAGATCCTCGACATCGTCCAGGTCTTCGACGTCCTCGAGATCTGCCTCGGGATCGTCGACTTCGACTGTTTCGGTGGCCTTCTTGCGCGCCATCCCTCTGGTCCTCCAGGAATTGAGCCGGGAGTATATACATCGCCGGCCTCGATTCTGTTCCCTCTGTTTCGGACTGTATCCCGAGGCTTTTTAGCGAGTTCCCGGCCGCTAGATCTTGATGTCGATGACACCGTGGAGAACCCGGCCCCGCAGCGGGGTCACACCCAGGTATTCACCATCGGCCTCGACAGGCCAAGGGTCGTTCGCCTCTAATGAGAATTCCGGCCCCCGCAGGCGATGCACTTCGGGATGCCGGAGATGGAGACCACGAGCTGCCTTGCGCATCAGCAGCGGCGCCTGACGCTTGCGGGCGCTGATCACCTGCGTGTCGATGATCCCGCTCACCAGCGTCGCTTTCGGAGCGATGTTCATCCCGTTCCCGAAGAACTGCCCGTTGGCAAAGATCACGCTGATGGCGTCGCCGTGGTACTCCCGTTCCCCGACGCGCACCCGCACCTCGGTCCTGCGAAACCCCGGCAGGTTGAGCCAGAAGGATGTCTGGTAGCGAAGGCCCCTCAGCCACGCCAGCTTGTCGGCCGTGATGGCCGCAGCGGCGCCGATTCCCGCCTGGGCGATGTTGATGAAATAGCGGGTCCCCCACTCGCCTTCCAGGACCGCTGCATCCGACCGATAGGTCTCCTCACCGATCAGGTGCCGGGCGGCGCGCTCCACGTCCTGGGGGATGCCGAACACGCGAACGAGATCGCAGCCGGTCCCGGCCGGCAGGATTCCGAGGATGGGCGGGCGATCCCATGGGTGGCGAAGCAGCGCATTCACCACCAGATTCACCGTGCCGTCGCCGCCGACGGCAACAAAGCGCGTACGGCCGTCCGCCACGGCCTCGTCGATCAGCCGGCCGATGTCGTCCGAATCGGTCGAGACCGCCAGCGTTGCGGCGACGCCGTGTTGCCCAAGCGCATCCTCGGTGCGGGCGAGGAGATCAGCGCCCCGGCCGGCAGCCGGATTGATTGCCACGAACCAGTCAGACGATTCCACCCGCCGAAACTACTCCATGGTCTATGACTCCGATCGCATCGGCGGCCACCGACGACAGGGAAGGGAAGGTGTCGCGCACCTGACGGATCAGGTCGAGCATCTGGCGCATCGTCCGGACAAAATCCCCGGCGGCCAGTTGATCGTCACCGAAGAGCTCCTCGAGCGAGAACCCCTGCGCCCAGCCGTGTGCAATCGTGACGAAACCCCACTCGGGCCGGCGGGTTTCGTTCAAGCGGGCCTTTTGTTCGTCGTGAACGAGCTGCTTCCAGAGCTCCAATACCCGACCTGCCCGCTCACCGACCACCCCCGGCGGCAGATCACCGGTCTCGCCGTCTCCCCGCGGCTCGTATACGAACAGCGATACGAGAGCGACGAATTCCGGGACCGGCAGGTCGTCGAGCAGCCCGGCAGCCGCCACTTCGCTCACCAGCAGATCGAGATCGCTGTAGATGGTGCGCAGCTTCCGTCCCTTCTCAGTCAGCGCCCAGCCGTCGGTGTATCCCCAGTTGGCCAGCAGGCCAAGCGTATCTTGCAACTCCCGTACAAGATCGCCTTCCAGCCGGCTCGCCCGTCGCTCCCGGCCGCCGATCTCGCGCTCGATCTTGCGGGCCCGCTTGGCCCAGCGGATGTGGTCGTGGAGGTCGGGGCAGGCACCGAGCGGGTCGTCGATGGGGGGACGCGCTTCGATACGTTTGCCCCCGAGCGCCGCTCCCTTGAGCGCTTCCAGAACGCGATCCCGGAAGCCGACTTCGTTGGGACGAAACGGCTTGGGTAGCTCAATGCGCCCGAGTCGGGCGGTGCCGAGCGGCAAGTCTTCGGCTCTCACCCGCTTGATCCGTCCGAATTCGGACAGGAGCTGGAGTTTCGGCTGCTGGGTTCTGCCGCGGGCGAGCATCACGAAGATCTCAGGGCCCCTGCGCCCGGGCACCTCGAGGACGTCACCGGCATTCGTCTCGCCGACGAAACGCCGCATCACGTCTCGCACCGAGGGCAGGTCTGTGCCGGTCACATCCAGCCGATCCAAGAAGGCGAACACGTCGCCGTGCTCACAGGCGGCTTTTGCCCGATACTCGTCAAGCGCCCTCCTGCTGCGCTCCAGGCCGGACCGCAGGCTCCCGGTTTCGGCCTGGCGCTGGAACTGCGCAAACGATGCCCGAAGAAGGTCCTCGGCTTGTTGCCGGGGATAGTTGGCGATGAGATTGACGGCCATGTTGTAGGTGGGCCGGAAGCTGGACCTGAGCGGATGACTGCCGGCACCGGCGATAGCCGCTACTCGCTCGAAGGGCACGTACGGCGAATGCAGAACAACTGCTACGCCTTCAGCATCGATCCCCCGCCTGCCGGCCCGGCCGGTGAGCTGGGTGTAATCCCCCGGCGTGAGCAGCTCGTGGGTTTCGCCGTTGAATTTCGAGAGGTTCTCGATGACCACCGAACGGGCGGGCATGTTGATTCCGAGCGCAAGGGTTTCGGTCGCAAAGACAACCCTGACGAGCCCGTCGGCGAACAGACCCTCGACGGTTTCTTTGAAGGCCGGGACCATCCCTGCATGATGGGGCGCCACCCCCCGCTCCAAGTTGGCGAGCCAACTGGAGTAGCCGAGCATGGCGAGGTCGTCTCCACCCAGATGGGCCGTGCCCGCCTCGGCCCTGCGCCGGATCTCCGCGGCCTCGTCGCCGGTTGTCAGCTTCACCGAGCCTGCCACCTGCTGGGTGGCCGCCTCACATCCCATCCGGGAGAAGACGAAATAGATGGCGGGCAGCAGGTCCCGGTCGGCCAGCTCCTCCACCGTTTCGGCACGGCGCGGCGTGTGAAAACGCCGACGACGGCCGCCTTCCTGTCGCATGAGCTTGACGATCTGCGGATTGGGCAATTGCCGGCCGTCGCGCTGCTTGAAGATCGGAAGCATTCGATGCCCCGCGTTCTTGTCGAATATGAGGTACTGGCCACTGAGCGGCACCGGCCGGTTCCGCTCTATGACGAGGCTCGTGTCCGAGCGACGGCTATTCACCCAGGCGGTGAATTCGTCGGCGTTGGCCACGGTCGCAGACAACCCGACGATGGGTATCTCCAGCGGGAGGTGAATGATGATTTCCTCCCAGACCGGCCCCCGCGCAGGGTCCTGGAGGTAATGGACCTCATCCAGGATCACGACCCCCAACCCGGCCAGGTCGCCCCGATTGGTGTAGATCATGTTGCGGAGCACCTCGGTCGTCATGACGATGACCGGTGCCTCCGGGTTGATCGAGTTGTCCCCGGTGAGCAAGCCCACCTGGTCCTGCCCGTACTGGGCGCCGAGGTCGGCGAATTTCTGGTTGGAGAGCGCCTTGATGGGCGTGGTGTAGAACGCTCTCCGGTTGGTGGCCACCGCCGCCGCGACGGCGGCCTCGGCCACGAGCGTCTTGCCTGCCGAGGTGGGAGCGGTGACGATCACCGATTCGCCGCGGGCGATGAACTCGAACGCTTGGAGTTGGAAGTCGTCCGGCTCGAACGCAAGGCGGGAGACGAAATCGTCAATCGCCTCGGAAGCGGTTGTCATTTCTTGAGGATGAAGCGTACGAGCCAGATGGTTATTTCGTACAGCAGATAGAGCGGGACCGAGAGCAGCATCAGGGTGAGAGGGTCGCCTGTCGGCGTGACGATGGCGCCTACCGTCACGATGATGAGGACGGCCCAGCGCCTGCCCTTCTTGAGTTGCCGTGAGCTCACTGCCCCGACGGCTCCTGCGGCGAACACAAAGACCGGGAACAGAAAGGCGACCCCGAACACGAGGAGATAGCGAAACGCGAAGTTGAGGTAGCGGTTGACCCCGATGACCGGGGTGAGGCGCTCGCCGCCGAACCCGAGCAACCAGTCGAGGGCACGCTCCATCGTCCAGTAGGCGAAGCCGACACCGGCTGCGAACAAGATCACCAGGGTGAGGATGATCGGCACCACCCAGCGCTTCTCCCGCTTTGAGAGCGCCGGGGTGACGAAGGCCCATATCTCGTAGAGCCACACGGGGGCCGCCAGCACCACTCCCCCAAACAGCGCCACCTTCATGCTGACCGAGAAGGCCTCACCGACTTCGAAGAACGCGAGCCCGGTTTGGCCGGTGGCCCGCTCGTACGGCTCGACGATGAGATCCAGCAGCCGGTCCCGGAATATGAAGCCGACGACGGCGCCGACGACCACCGCGATCACTGCGATGAACATCCGCCGCCGCAGCTCGTGCAGATGCTCGAGAATCGGCATCCGAGCGTCCTGGCTCATCGATCCAGCTCATCCTGATCGTCCGGACCTTCCGCTGCCTCTCCAACCTCCGGTGGAGATTCCTCGGGCGACGGCGGCGCGGTCGGGATCTCCAGAGCTCCTCCGATCCGCCCGATCTCTTTGCCCATCTGCTCTAGCGGCTTTTTGGCCTCGTTCATTTCGCTCTGCAGCGACGTCCACAGATCATCGGCCGTTCGCTGCAGCTTCGAGATCAGCTGCCCGGCGCGATGGAAGAACTCGGGCACCCGTTCGGGCCCGAACAGCAGTATCGCCACGAGGGCGATCACCACCAGTTCCGACGTTTGGATCCCGAACACAGGGGAATGCTACGCCCTGCACCCGGATGCCCGGCGCCACCGGCGTTACGCGCAGAAGCCGCTCCACCCAAGGGGGGAGCGGCTTGCGGTCGGGCTCGTATCAGGCGGCTGTGATGTCCTGGAGCCAGTCGTCCAGCGATTCGACGAAATCCTGGATCTCTGCCTCTGAGACCAGCTCGTCACTGACGATGTAGGAAACACCGACTGCCAGCAGAATCGACACGACTCGCTCGTTGGCGGGCCGGTACTGGTTGCTCTCGCAGAACGGGCAGTCGAAGCTGTAACGGCCGGTAGCCTCCATGGGAGTCAGCTCGAGAAGCAGTTCGTCTGCCGCCAGCTCCACATCTCCGCAGGCTGAGCATGTGGTCTTGATCGTGGTCACTGTTGAATATCCTGTTCGACGTTCGGGTTGGATATCGGACCCAAGCGACGGCCGTTTAAGGGCTATTTGGCCGATAGTCAAGATGGGCTAGTCCCTGCATAGCGGGCGCTGATGCGGCGGCGGTATTCGGCAAGTAGATTCGCCACTTCGGGCCCATCGATCAACTCGGCGTCCGCTCCCAGCCGCAGGAGGAGACGGGCGGCGACCGCCGGATCCCCCGATGAGAACCGGATTTTTCCGCCTCCGAGGTCCTCAACCGGGTAATACTCGGCCACCCATTGCGCCGCCGGGCCCAGCCGAATGGTGGTGCGAACATCTTCTTCGCCCGGGGTGTAGCGCACCTCGGGTGGCGGGGGTGCGTCGGGCGGCGTGAAGCTCTCGTCGGTGGTCATTGCCCGGCGGATTCGGTCGACCCGGAATACTCGCTCGGCACCGGCGCTCCGGCAGAACGCCGACAGGTACCAGTTTCCGTTCGCCGAGAACACCGACCACGGCTCAACGGATCGCTCCGTGGTCTTCCCGCTGCCAATGGCGGTGTAGGTGAGCGACACCACGTTGGAGGCGGCAACCGCGCCCCGCAGGAGGTCGACGTGCTCGGGCTCTTTCAGGTCCACTACCAGCCCCCCTTCCGCTTCCGGGGCCACCACCGCGCTGAGCTTGCTGATGGCGCTCTCCAGCGCCGGGGGGCCCTGCCCGGCCGAGGTGAGGGCCATTCCGGAGGCAAGGAGGGCCAGAGCCTCGGGTGGCGTCAATCGCAGCGGCCGGGCGAAATAGTCGGCGGTGTCGACGAACACCTCGTCGTCCTCAACGCTGGCGTCGATCAGGTCGCCGGGGCCGTAGCCGGGCAGGCCCGTGAGAAACACCAGGTTGAGATCGTCGATCAACTCCTTGCGGCGGTAGCCGAACCGGTCCGATAGCTCGTCGACGCTGACCCCGGGATTGGCGATCACGTACGGGAGCATCGAGAGAATGCGGGTGAGCCGCTTGGCGGTCTTGGCCGACGTCACGAGGAGCCGCCGACCCGTTCGAGGAGTCGGGTGCGAAGTTCCGGAGGTGATACGACTTCGGCCTGGTCGACGAATCCGAGCAACCATCCGACGAAGGCGTCTGGATGGGCGACCGGTATCCGAGCCCGCAGTGCCCCCCCGGGCTCCGTTACCACCTCGGCGTTCGCTCCCATCTCGCGCTGCGCCCACCAGGCAACCTCGCCATCGAACACGACCTCGGCGACGAGGTCCTCGGGGCCGGCCTCCCAGGGGGCATCTGGGATCGATGTCTTCACGTCGAATCCGCTCGGTCGCTCGAAGGCCCCCACCGCCGCGCGCAGCCGGAGATCAGTGATGCGGTCAACCCGGAACGCCCGGGTGTCGCCGTCCATCAACGCTCCGACGAGGTACCAATGGCCCCGGCGGTGGACGAGGCCGTAGGGCTTGAAGACCCGGGCTCTGTCCCGATAGGTGAATTCGATCACCCGATGATCTACCACCGATGTGAACAGGTCGCCGAGCAACCCGACTTCTTCACCCAGATTGGCTGCCAGCGGCTCGCCTCCGATGGAGCCGGGCACCCCACCGAGCTTGAAGATGGCTTCCGGCCCCGACGGCTGGCCGCCCAGCCGCACCGCTTGGGCCGCCAGCCACAACGCCGCCCGCTCTTCGTCGGTCAGCCCGGGATCGGGCAGCTCGTATCCACCCTCGGGGACCACGTACCCGTACTCGACCTCGAAGGCATCGGTCGCCTGCATCTCCAGGGAGATGCCGAGCTGGCGGAGCAGCTCCTTGTCGCGCTCGAACATCCGCCGGAATGCTTCGTCCTCGGCCTGCTCGTAGCCGGCAACGGTGAACCGTATCTCTTCGGCCGACACGGGCCGGCCGACCGTCAGCAGGAACGCCAGCAGATTGAGAATGCGCTCGATGACCTTGCTCATCCGGGGATTATGGACGCGTCGGGCGTCGTAGAGATGGACTGTTCTCATCGGGGCCAAGGCATATCAGGTCGGTGAAGGGATGGGAAGAGGGCTGCGTGGCGGTTCGCCCCATGCCCGGGCTGCCCGGAGTTGAATGAGCCGGCCGCTACGCTGACCGGCATGGACCGTCGGATTTACGGCCTCGAGAACGAGTACGGCGTCACGTGCACCCTGCGGGGCCAGCGCCGGCTCTCCCCCGACGAGGTGGCCCGCTACCTGTTCCGCCGGGTGGTCAGCTGGGGGAGGTCGTCGAACGTCTTTCTCGAAAACGGCGCCCGGCTCTACCTCGACGTCGGCAGCCACCCCGAATACGCCACGCCCGAGTGTGACAGCCTCTATGACCTGGTAGCCCACGACAAGGCGGGTGAGCGGGTGCTCGAAGGGCTGGTCCAGTCGGCGGAGCGGCGCCTGGAGGAAGAAGGCATTCGGGGCGAGATTTTCTTGTTCAAGAACAATACCGACTCGGCGGGCAACTCCTACGGGTGCCATGAGAACTACCTGGTCGGCCGCCACAACGACTTCCAGCGCACGATCGACACGCTCATCCCGTTCTTCGTGTCTCGCCAGATCTTCTCCGGCGCCGGCAAGCTGCTGCAGACCGCCCGCGGCACCGTGTATTGCATAGCCCAGCGGGCCGAGCACATCTGGGAGGGCGTCTCATCGGCCACCACCCGCAGCCGCCCCATCATCAACACCCGTGACGAGCCACACGCCGACGCCGAGCGATTCCGCCGGCTGCATGTCATCGCCGGCGATTCCAACATGTCCGAGTACGCCAACTACGTGAAAGTGGGCACCGCGGCGGCGCTGCTGCAGATGCTCGAAGACGAGGTGGTGTTTCGGGATCTCACCCTGGAGAACCCGATCCGGGCGATCCGCGAGATCAGCCACGACATCACCTGCAAACGAAAGGTTCGCCTCCTCAACGGTCGCGAGCTCTCGGCTCTCGACATCCAGTGGGAGTATCTCGAACGGGCGGCCAGATACGGCAGGACGACCGGCTTCCCCGCCCAGGTGCAGCGGGCAGTCGACATGTGGGAACACCTGCTGACCGGTCTGGAGAAGGATCCACTCAGCCTGCACCGGGAGATCGACTGGGTAGCCAAGTACCACATCGTCGACCGCTACCGCGCCAAGCACCAGCTGCAGCTTGCGTCGGGCCGCCTGGCGCTCCTCGATCTCGCCTACCACGACGTGAACCGCAAGCGCAGCCTCTTTTACATCCTCGAGCGCAAGGGCATGATGGACCGGGTGGTGACGGACGACGCCATCACCGAGGCGATCAGCCATCCACCGCAGACGACCCGCGCCCGCCTCCGCGGCGAGTTCATCAAGGCGGCCAAGGCAAAGAAGCGGGACTTCACCGTCGACTGGGTCCACCTCAAGCTCAACGATCAGGCCCAGCGCACCGTGCTGTGCAAGGACCCGTTCAAGGCCATCGACGAACGGGTCGAGCGCCTGATCAGGAGCCTCTAGCCCGCTGCCCTAGCTCCGTGCGGCGGTGATCTCCT
This sequence comes from Acidimicrobiia bacterium, assembly GCA_041619515.1. Lineage (GTDB taxonomy): Bacteria > Actinomycetota > Acidimicrobiia > Spongiisociales > SHLN01 > SHLN01. The sequence continues at coordinate 16,384 of JBFKDW010000009.1, read as the reverse complement.
CGACGGTGAGGCGGCGAAACATGCGCCGTCCATTGGTCCGATCGAGCACGGCGGCCTCCCACTCGTTCGAACCGATCTGTCGATCCTCGACAGCCTCGAACGCCTCGGCTGCAAAGCGGAGAGCGGCACCGGTCTCCATTCCCGGCTGGTACCGCTGCTTCATGTTCTCGGTCAGCTCGTCCTCCTGGCCCCCGATGGCGCAGAACCCTTCCTCGTCGACGAGCGTGCCGTCGTAGCGCACGCGAAAGAGGCTGGTATCGGCCGCATCGTCTCCGACTTCGACGATGAGGATCTCGATCTCATAGGGCTTGACGCTCTCGGTGAAAACGGCCGCCAGGGTCTGCGAATATGCGTTGGCCAGGCTCTTGGCGGCTACATCCGACCGGCCGTACGAATAGCCCTTGAGGTCGGCATGGCGGATTCCGGCCACCCGCAGCGCTTCGAACTCGTTGTACTTGCCGACCCCGGCAAAGGCCATACGGTCGTATATCTCGCCAATCTTGTTCAGCGCCCGGCTCGAGTTCTCGGCCAGCATGAGCACGCCGTCGGCGTACTCGACGGCGATAATCGACCGGCCTTTGGCAATGCCCTTCTGGGCAAACTCGGCCCGGTCCTTCATGAGCTGTTCGGGTGGGACGTAGTACGGGAGGGTCATTCTGAATCCCCTACCAGGCTCTGCGACAGCTCGGCTACCCGGCCCTCGTCGACTTCTCGGTAGCCGTCACGGTTGACGAGGACGGCGGTCGAGTAGATGTGGCGGCGAATATCCGGGCCGCCGGTAGCCGTGTCCTGCTCGGCGGCGGCGGCGATGGCAGCGATGCCCTGTGTGAGGGCCTCCTCCTCGCCGAGGTCGTCGCGGTACACGGACCGAAGGTACGCCTTGGCTTCCCGGCCACCCGAGCCGGAGGCGGCGTAGTCGTCTTCTTCATACCGGCCGCCGACGACGTCGTAGGTGTAGAGGCGGCCGGCCGACTCTTCTTCGTCGTACCCGCAGAACAACGGAACGACCACCAGGCCTTGGAAGACCATCGGGAGCTGCTGGCGCACCATGCGCGCCAGATGATTGGCTTTGCCTTCCAGGCTGAGGCGGGTGCCTTCCAGCTTCTCGTAATGCTCCAGCTCGGTTTGGAACAGCTTGACCATTTCCATGGCCAGGCCGGCGGTGCCGGCGATCGCTACGGCGGAGAAGCCGTCGGCCGGGTACACCTTCTGCATGCGGCGATGGGCGATGGTATGTCCCTCGGTGGCGCGCCGGTCACCAACCATGACCACGCCCTCGGCGTAGCGCAGGGCGAGGATGGTGGTTGCCTCCGGTGCCTGCAGCTTCTCGGCCATGCCGGGGCCGAGATCCCAGCTGGGTTGCAGGTTGTGCCTCAGCAGGAGGCCGAGGAAGCTGGCGTCCGGTGCGTGCTGGGTGAGTGGAAGCCCGGACGGAAGGTCGAGGCTCACTCGCCGCCCTTCTGCACGTAGTTCTTGACGAACTCCTCGGCGTTCTCCTCCAAGACCGAGTCGATCTCGTCGAGCAGGTCGTCGATGCGCTCGGTCACTTCCTGTGCCTCGTCGGAGGCCTCGATCTCCTCCGCAACCTCTTCGGTCTCGGAGGTGCGGCGGTCGGTGCGTTTTTGCTCTCGATCACTCATCGTCTTCTCCTAGTGCCCGCAGGAGGCTGGCGGCGTCGCCTGACCGGTCCAATAGATCAGAAACTAGCTCTTTGGTTCCCCGGAGCGGCTCCATCATAGGCACCCGCTTGAGCGTCTCTTCGCCGGAATCGAACACGAGTGAGTCCCAGTTGGCGGCCACGAGCGACTCACCGTACTTGCGCACCGACTTGCCCCGGAAGTAGGCCCGGGTGCGGGCGGGCGGCTCGTTGACTGCCGTCTCCACCTCCGCCGGCGTGAAGAGCTTGCGGATGCGGCCGGCCTGCTCGAGCTTGTAGAACAGGCCCTTGGACGGGTCGACGTCGTGGTATTGCAGGGCGAGCAGCCGCAGCTTGGAGGCGTCCCAGTCCAGCCCATCGCGCTCTCGATATTCCTGGAGCAGGCGGTATTTGGCCGCCCAGTCCAGACGATCGGCAGTCGAGAGCGGGTCCCGCTCGAGGTCGTCGAGCACCGACTCCCACTCGGTCAGGACCCGGTCGTAGGACGGTGGCAGATCGTTGTTCTCGGCGTATTTGCGGGCCCATTCCAGATAGCGGCCCTGCAACTCGAGAGCGGTGGCGGTCCCCCCCTCGGCCAGCTCGAGCGGCTTGGTCAACTCGAGATCGTGGCTCACCTGCCAGGTGGCATCGACGGGCCTGGCGAGCCGGAGAGAGTCGGGGATGACACCGTCTTCGATGGCCATGAGGATGATGGCGGCCGACCCCAGCTTGAGGAGATTCTGGACCTCGCTCATGTTGGCGTCACCGATGATGACGTGCAGGCGGCGATACTTGGACGGGTCGCCGTGGGGCTCGTCGCGGGTGTTGATGATCGGCCGCTTGAGCGTGGTCTCGAGACCGACTTCCTCCTCGAAGAAGTCGGCCCGCTGGGTGAGCTGGAAGGGGACGGCGATGCGGCCGTTCTCTGATCCCAGCTTTCCGGAACCGGTGAACACCTGGCGGGTGACCAGGAAGGTCGTGAAGTAGTCGACGACGTCGCTGAAGGGGACCTCCCGGTTCATGAGGTAGTTCTCGTGACTCCCGTACGAGTTGCCCTTGCCGTCGGAGTTGTTCTTGTGAATGACGAGTGACTGGCCGTCTTCGAGAATTGCTGCGGCCTCGGCGGCGGCCCGGGCGAGGACCACTTCACCCGCCTTGTCGTATAGGGCCGCCTCGTAGGGGTCGTAGGACTCGGGAGCGGAGTACTCGGGGTGGGCGTGGTCGACGTAGAACCGGGCTCCATTGCCCAGAACCACATTCACCAGCCCTCCGTCGAGATCCGGCAGGATGCCGCCCTCGGGCCCGAAACCCCGGGCGTCGCGACCGGGCGACTCCTCTTCGTGTGACCACTGGATCTTGGCTCGCAGGCCGGCGTAGGAGTTGACCACGATGGAGGAGGCGAGCACCGGGTTGAAGTCCGGGGCGTTGCGGACCGAGATCCCAAACTCCGTCTCGGTGCCGATGACCTTGTGAATTGCGCTCATTGCATGCCTGCCGGGTTAATCCAGTGCTACAGAGTACCCCGGGTGGGAGGTTGCCTCGATGTTCATTGCCTGTCGCTGTGAGGGGACTAGTGAGCGCCGATGGTCGATTCGCACCGGGGGACGATTCCCTGCCGAGCGGCGCCGGCCGGGACACGGCTTCATCACGGCCCCATCCCCCCGCTCTCCGGGTGTCGAGCGAATGGACCGGCCTGAATCCCCGCAGCCGGCCTGGGGTGTGAGTCGGTGACCCGCTCCAACCTAGAGGTACTGGCCGGTGGTCGTAGCTTCGATGGTGCGGTTTTCCTTGTCACCTTCGATGAGCGTCCGCACATAGACGATTCGCTCGCCCTTCTTGCCCGAGATGCGAGCCCAGTCGTCCGGGTTTGTGGTGTTGGGAAGGTCCTCGTGCTCACGGAACTCCTGCACGATGGCATCGATGAGATCGGTGGTCTTGATCCCTGAAGAGCCCTTGGCGATCTCGCGCTTGATGGCTTCCTTCTTGGCCCGGCGGACGATGTTCTCGATCATGGCGCCCGACAGGAAGTCCTTGAAGTAGAGCAACTCCTTGTCTCCGTTGGCATAGGTCACTTCAAGGAAGCGGTTGGCGTCGGAGGAGTCAAAGGCGCGGGTCACGGTGGCGTTGATCATCGAATCCAGCAATGCCGCCTTGTCGCCACCGTGGGCGGCCAGCTCCTCGGGATCGAGCGGCAGTTCTTCGACCAGGTAGATGGCAAAGATTTGCTGTGCCGCCTCGGGGCCGGGTCGTTCGATCTTGATCTTCACGTCCAGGCGGCCCGGCCGAAGTATGGCGGGATCGATCAGGTCCTCACGGTTGGAGGCACCGATCACGATCACGTTCTTGAGTGCTTCCACCCCGTCCAGCTCGGACAAGAGCTGTGGGACGATCGTCGACTCCACATCCGAGGAGACGCCGGTGCCCCGGGTGCGGAAGAGGGAATCCATCTCGTCGAAGAAGACGATGACCGGCACGCCCTCGTCGGATTTCTCCTTGGCTCGCTGGAAGATCACGCGAATCTGGCGCTCGGTCTCGCCAACGTACTTGTTGAGGAGCTCGGGCCCCTTGATGTTCAGGAAGTAGGAGCGTGAGTCTTCCGAGCCGGTCTTCTCGGCAACGGCTTTGGCGAGGCTGTTGGCTACCGCCTTGGCGATCAGCGTCTTGCCACAGCCGGGTGGGCCGTAGAGCAGGATTCCCTTGGGGGCTTGCAGCTGGTAGTCGGCGAACCGCTCCTTGTACAGGTAGGGGAGCTCCACCGCATCTCGAATGGTCTCGATCTGCTCACGCAGACCGCCGACTTCCTCGTAGGTGGTCTCGGGCACTTCCTCCAGCACGAGCTCCTCGATTTCGGGCCGCAACAGCTTCTCGAACGCCAGCCCGGTGCGGGTGTCGAGGCGCACATGGTCGCCGACTCGCAGGAACTCGCCTGCCAGCGGGGACGCTCGTTCGATGACCCGTTCCTCGTCGCCCCGGCCGAGCACAATGAGCCGGGCCTCGTCGACGATCTCCTTGACGGCGACGACTTCGCCTTGCGGCTCGAACTCCCGCACGTCGATGACGTTGTACGCCTCATTAAGCAGGACTTCCTGGCCGCGCTCGAGCTCCTTGATCTCCAACGTGGGCTCGACGTTGACCCGGAGCTTGCGTCCCCCGGTCATGACGTCGGCGGTCCCGTCCTCGTTGATCCCGAGAATGGTGCCAAACGGGTTGGGCGGGGCGGTGAGCTTCTCGACCTCTTCGCGCAAGATGGCGAGTTGCTCACGGGTCTCCTCGAGGACGGCGGCCAGTTTCTCGTTCTGGTGCACGGCCTGGGTCAGCTGACCCTTGGCTTCGAGCAGCCGCTCTTCGAGTACCCGAACCCGGCGGGGTGAATCTTGCAGGCGGCGCCGCAGCACCGACAACTCCTCTTCCAGCATCGAGATCGTATTCCGCAGCTCGTCGGCGCCGGGCGACTCGTAATTGGTCATGTCGTCCTATCGGTTCTCAGAAGCGGCATCTTTCGAAGATTATAGAAATCGGACTGTGCAACCTAACAGGCTATTGATTCGGGTTTCGCGTTTTGCCATCGACTCAGTTGGTGTGGATCTTGCGGGCGACGGTGATGAATCCGGTGTGACCCACCATCCTGTGATCGGGACGAACCGACCGCCCATCGATATTCCATTCCCGGTGGAGCACCTCGAAGCTGGCGATCTCTGCAAAGCAGCCTGCCCCGCGCAGCCCTTCGGTGGTCTGCTGAACCTGGGGAATGGTGGGCACGTACGACACCCAGATGGCCCCGGGAGGCAGCGACTCGGCGGCGGCGTCCACGACGGCAAAGGGCTCCGGTAGGTCGAGCACCAGCCGGTCGGGCTGCACCTGGGAGATGTGGGCGGCGACTTCCCCGAGCCGCAGCTCGAGGTTGGCCGGGAGTCCCCCGAAGTAGATCTCCAGCGCGCGCCGGGCATGGCCGGCGTGGTCCTCGCGGCGCTCTACGCTCACGATCCGCCCGCCCGGGCCCACCGCCCGCACCAGAGCCATGGTGAGAGCGCCCGAGCCGGTCCCGGCTTCAAGCACCGTCATACCGGGGCCGATGTCCCCCCACACGATGATGGCTCCAAGATCCTTGGGATAGACGACCTGGGCACCCCGTTTCATGTTGAGGATGTAGTCGGCCAGCCGGGGCATGACTGCCACCAGCCGGCCACCCTGGGAGCTGTGCACCACGCTCCCCTGCGGGCGCCCGATGACGTCGTCGTGAGCCAGCATTCCGTTGTGGAAGTGGAACACCCCGCCTTCTTCGAGCGTGATCAGGAACTGCCGCCCCTTCGAATCGGTCAGCAGGCAGTGGTCGCCCTTCCCGAAGTCAGCCACGCCGGGTCATCCGTTCGGCGAGACGGCAGAACGCACACTCTTCGCCGGTGGTGGGTTGCCCACACCGGCCACACTCCTGCAGCTGCACCTGCTCCTGGTGGGCAGTGGCGAATTGTTCCGAGGCCCTGTCCAGAAATCCAAACAGGAACCGCTGCTTGGTGCCGGGACGCTGGGCCTCCAGAACGTTGAGCCACTCTTTGATGCGTATGCCGGTGTTCCCTCCCACCATCGGGCATTCGTCGACCTCGTACTCGATGGCCTTCAGCACGCAGTAGGCGGCGGTCTCTCGCTCAGCGATCCGCAGCAGCGGCTTGACCTTGCGCACCAGTCCCTGGCGGGTGGCCGGAAGCACCGGCCGCTGGCGCCCCATGTATTCGACATTCCACGTCAGCGTGTTTGCCATGAGAACGGCTGCCTCGTCGTCGAGGTTGTGGCCCATAACGAGCACGTCGTAGCCACCGTCGAGGGCGGCGCGATTGAGCACGTATCGTTTTGAGAGGCCGCACACGGAGCAGGCCACCCGGCGGGTCTCGGAAGCCGCCTCGGGAATCGTGTAGCCGTACTCTTCGGCCAGATCGACCACCCGCAAATCGAGATCTCTGTTCTTGGCGTATTGCTCGGCGAGCTGCAGGCTGTTCGAGCTGTAGCCTGCTTCGCCTCCGATGCCGAGCTCGATATAGACACCGTCGACGTCGTATCCGAGGTCGGTGAGGATGTCCCAGAGGGCAAGGCTGTCCTTCCCGCCCGACACACCGAGGAGCAAGCGCTCGCCGGGTTGCATCATGTCGTAGTCGTGGATGGTGCGCTCCACCTGACGCACGATGTGGCTGAAGAAATGCTCCTTGCAGAACACGGCGTGATGGCGGCGAATCTCGATCGCGGCAGGTGCCTTGCACACTTTGCACTTCATCGGCGAATCACCCCAGCCCGCCGGAGATCACCGGGCGCAGCTCGATGGTGTCGTCGTCCATCACCAGGTCGGTCTTCATCAGCAGCTCACCGTCGCGAATCACCAACACGGTCTCCGGAATGATGTCGAGGCGCCCGAGAATATCCTTGACCGAAGCGTCACCGTCGATATCAAGCTCCCGGCGCGGGTTGCGAAGGATGACCTTCACTGAACGAAGAGCGCTCCGAGCGAGCCCAACATTCCCAGGACGACAATCACCACCAGGATCTTCACCAGCAATTCGCGGTTCTTGAACATCACCAACCTCGCAGAACGCCCTAGATTGGGCGTGAGATGAATTTAGCCGGTAACCGAGCCAAGCATCTATTCAGGAGCCTCCGTACGGGTGGATCGCCGCCGATCATCGGGTTGTGGACGGCGGCAACCGCCGTCGACCAGATACGGAAGCGAAGCACCCGGCCCGCCAAGGAACTGATCGTGCGCAAGCAGCTCAAGCCGGGGCAGAGCTATCTCATCCGGGTACCCGGCAAGGGCGAGGCCCCCCTGGCGGGATCGCTTCCCGCCGGGACCCAGGTCGCCGAGGTCGACCCCCCGGGCGAGGGGCCCTCGATTGCCACCCAGCTGCTCGGTGCGGCCACCGACCTGTTGGCAGCCGGGGTGGAGGCCAAGGAGGAAGCCGGGGTGGCCGAAACGCCCGACCGCCGCAGGCGCCGCCGCAGGCGCCGCCGCAAGGCCTCCGAAACATCCGACGGGCCGGCGGCCGCCAAAGTGTCCCGCCGCGATTCCAGGCTTGCCTCACTCGACGATTTCGAAACCGACCGTGACGCCCTGCCGAGCCGCCTCCGCCGGAAGCTAAACCGTGCGGAAAAGCGCGCCCGGAAGCGTCCGAGCCGGAGACGGGTCCGCAAGGCGCGCAAGCAGCACAAACGGGCTGCCCGGGCATCTGCCGGAGTCGAGCAGCCCGCTCAACCCTCCCGTCGCCGGCGTCGCCGCCTGCGGGCCGCGACCCGGAATCTGGAGGAGCGCCGGGCCAAGGTCGACAAGCGCTCGACCCGCCGCCGCCGCCGCAAGCTGAGAAACGCCGAGAAGGCGTACAAGAAGCTGGAGTAGCCGGCGACCCGGCCGCATTCGGTTGGGACGTCGCTCAGCTCAGGCGGTAGATCTCCAGCTGAGCACCGCCCTTCTTGCCCTTGCGCCTGCCGAGAAGGTAGACGAGCAGGACGAGCAGCACGGCACCGATGGCGAGCCCAATCCCGGCACTCTTGGCGGTGGATTTGGTCTCGTCGACCGCCGACTGGATCTGGCGGAACTTGTCCTCGAGGTCTTTGCGTTGGATGGTCATAGCGCCAGGCTAGCCGCCGGTCTCCTCGCTTCGGGTGGGAAGGATGTCTTTGATGGATCCTGGGTCCTCATAGCCGCTCCGGCCGACGGCAATGATCACGGCCGCCACGATCACCAGGACGATTGCCGAGACGACGTAGGCGAGACCGCTCCACGCCCGGCCTTCGGGGAGCAGCCGGATGATCCACCGATTGACGGCGACGCCTCCCAGCAGGGCCGCCATCCCGAACATGATGGCGGCCGCGAACCCAAACCCGGCCGTCTTGCCGAGGCGCTTGGCGGGTGCGACGGTCTCCTGCTTCAGATACTCCTTGGAGAGGTCGATCGACTGCGAGATCAGGTCTGGTAATTCCTGGACGTTTGGCATCAGGCTCCCATTCTCCCCATCCCGAGGAGATGACGCAAGATACCGGTCTCCCCGGCCACGATTCGTAGCTCATGCTCGAGACGCAGGGTGGTGGTGGCGATCTCCAACAGCTCCTGGCGTTCGGGGTGGGAGATGGGGAGCAGCGTGGCAGCCTGGTATGAGGCCGTGGTCGGATCACGGTGCAGTTCGGAGGAAATCGAGGCCGGCTGGCCGCTCTCGATAGCCGCGGCGGCGAACCGCCGCACGCCTCGCTGCAGCTCGGCCCGCAAGAGCTCGACGTCACCGCCGCCGGGCTCCTCGGGCACCGCTTCGGCAAATACCATCGAGGTCGAGGCAGATCCGCCGGCGAGTCTCAGCCGGACGCCGCCGATGACCTCGATGTCGAGGCGGTCAGAGGGGGCGGAACTGCGAGCGGTGATCCGTGCTTCCACACCCAGCGGGCTGGGTTCGGAGCGCGGCGGCGAGAACACCGCACAGAACTCGTCGGCCTCCGCCAGGAGGGCGGCCAGGGCAACGTCGTGCACGCGCAGGCGCAGGCGCTGTCCGGGAAGCAGGACCCGGCCACGCCGGAACATCACGAATTCACGCATTTCGAGAGCCTACGGGCCGGTCCCGGCTATCGCAGCGGACCACGCCTCGCGATAACCTCGCACGATGGCGGATGGCCGGATGATCAGCACGGCACGGGGATCCCGCCGCGAAGCATTCGGTGGTTTCGAATGGAGCCTGGTCGGGTTCCTGGCACTCACGTGGGGAGCGTCCTTCCTCTTCATCGATATCGCCCTCGAATCACTCGCCCCCGGGGTGATCACCTGGCTGCGGGTCGCATTGGGAGCGGGCGCCCTCTCGCTCATGCCGGCCGCCCGAACGGGAGTTGACCGGGGGCAGTGGCGACCGATCGTCCTGTTGGGATTCACCTGGATCGCGATTCCGTTCACGCTGTTTCCCATCGCCCAGCAGTGGATCGACTCGTCCCTGGCCGGCATCCTGAACGCGGCGATGCCCCTGTTCGCCGCCGCCATCGCCGCCGTGCTGCTGCACCGGCTCCCGGAGCGCATCCACGTTGCCGGGCTGATCCTCGGATTCATCGGGGTCATCCTGGTGACACTCCCGTCGTGGGGTGAAGGAACCAACGCCGCCCTCGGAATCGCCCTGGTGCTCCTTGCCACCGTCTTCTACGGCTTCTCGGTGAATATCGCTGTGCCCTTGCAGCAGGCCCATGGAGCGCTTCCCGTCATCCTGCGGGCCCAGATCGTGGCCGCAATCGCCACGCTCCCTGCCGCGCTCGCCGGGCTCCCCGATTCCTCCTTGGAGCCACCCGGCCTGGCGGCGGTGTTCGTGCTCGGCGTGTTCGGGACAGGGGTGGCGCTGGCGGTCATGGCGTCGCTCGTCGGCCGCGTCGGCGCCACCCGGGGTGGGGTTGCCGTGTACCTCATACCCGTGGTGGCCGTCATCCTCGGAGTGGCCTTTCGTGATGAATCCGTCGCCCTGGTCACACTGGTCGGCATGGTCGTCGTCCTTGCCGGGGCCTATTTGGCGAGCCGGCGCGAGCAGGCCGTTTAGGCGCCGGCCACCGCCGCTTCGAGAGCTCCCCGCAGCTGCGGGTGCCGGAACTCGAAACCGCTTTTCAGCAGATCCACGCCCACCACCCGCTGGCTGTACAGCAGCAGCGACTCCACCAGCTCGGTCCCAAACCGCGCCTTGACCGGGGTGAGCGGGGTGGGAAGGAAGGTGGGCCGGTTGAGGACCGATCCCAGAGTCTTGACGAACTCACGGTTCCTGACCGGATTGGGGGCGGTCAGGTTCACCGGGCCGGAGAGCTCGTGGTGGAGGAGGTGAACGAGGGCACTGATTTCGTCGGCCATCGAGATCCAGCTCATCCACTGCTTCCCCGAGCCCACCCGTCCCCCCAGCCCCAGTTTGAAGGGCAGCAGCATCCGGTCGAGGGCGCCACCGTTGGAGGACAGCACAATGCCGGTCCTGGGGTGGACCACCCGTATCCCTGCGGCCCGGGCCGGCTCGGCGGCAGCCTCCCACTGAACACACACCTCTGCCAGGAAGTCGTTCCCGGCCGCGCTTTCCTCCGTGAGCTCTTCGTCGCCCGAGTTGCCATAGATCCCGATAGCTGAGGAGCTGACGAGCACCGCCGGACGAGGATTGGCGGCCGCGGCGGCCTCCGCTATCAGCCGGGTACCGACCGTGCGGCTCTCGAGGATGGCCTTCTTGTGGGCCTCGGTCCAGCGCTTCTCGCCGATCCCGACCCCGGCCAGATGGATGATCGCCTCGATCCCGGACAGGTCATCGACCAGCCCGGCGGCCGGGTCCCAGCGCAGCTCCCCAGGTTTCGGCTCGGTGCCACGATGGAGGCGGACAGGGTCATGCCCGGCTTCGGCTAATGCCGGAAGCAAGGCGTTGCCGATGAGGCCGGTCGAGCCCGAGACGAGAACGCGCATCCGACAACACTAGGCAGCGGGAGAGGACTGCGGATTCACCAGGGCTGCCGGCGGTAGGCAGGCTCGGCGATGTCGCCCAGTGCCGCCGCCAAACGACGGCGAATCGACTCCCGCCGATACTGGTACCCCCAGGCACACGAGCCGACCCATGCGAGGGCGGCCACCAAACCTCCGGCCAAGTCCCCGACGCCGACGGCACCGAGAAGCGCGAGAGCCGTGACGAGCGGAACGAGGACGGCGGCCGCCAGATGCACCCTCCACACCCGGTCGAGCCGGGCCGTCAAGGAGACGACCGTGCCGCCGTACCCGGGCGCAACCGTCACCGCCACCGGCGTCACCGCTCGGAACCGAAACAAGTCGGGCCACCATCCCGACGCTTGCTGCCAGACGCCCGATCCGACGGGTTGGAGGCCGCGCAGCCGCAGGAGGGACTCCAGCGCCCGGTCGACCTCGGGGGCGGGGGCCGGGATCGTGGCGTGGGCGACGGCGTTGATGGGTCCCGCCTCGGGAACAGTCGTCTCGCCGATGGCGCGAGCGATCGCCTCGGACGACACTCCGAGCTCATCGGCCAGCCGTTGTACGGTCGGGAGGTCGAAGGTCGGCTCGGCGGGCTCGACGGCGGCGTCGATCTCAACTGCCCGGGTCAGGGCGACTTCCACCTGGTCGCGATCCATGAGACAAATGTATCGAAATCAGGGGGCAAACGCGCCGGCTATCGGCTCCAGGTTACGGGCCCCGAATCGGAAGTCCAGCTCGGCAAAAGCCGTGTCGTTGACATTGGAGATGTAGAAGCGGGCCTCATCAGGCCGGTAGACCGACACTGTGTCGGTGCCGTCGTTGTTCCAATCGGACGCAACCACCCGGTCCCCCGGATTCCCGAAGAAGAACTCGACATGCGCGAACCCGGCCGACAGGCTGTTTCGCAGGAACACGTAGCCGGTCGATTGGCGATACAGGCCTACGGTGTCGATGCCGTCGCCGTCCCAGTCCCCGGCAAACGGCGTGTCGGTGGCCAACCCGTAGAAGAACGACAGGTCGGCGATGCCGGTGTCGAGCGTGTTGCGCAGGTAGACGCGCCCGTTTCGATAGATCCCGATCGAGTCGCAGCCATCTCCGTCCCAGTCACCGGCAATGGGGATGTCGCCGCCGATCCCGTACCAGAAGGTGATATCGGCCGGCCCGATGTCGTTGCTATTTCGCAGGTACACGAACCCGTTGCCCGGCCGGAACATGCCGACGGTGTCGTCGCCGTCGCAATCCCAGTCACCAACCAGCGGGATGTCCCCGGGTATCCCGTAGAAGAAGGTGCTGACGCCACCGGTATCGTCGGCCATCGACCAGACACCGGTGGCGGGATCGAACACCCCGACCGGCACCGGCGGCGGCAGCAGCGCTTCGCTCCGCCGGTAGACGTCAACCGTCCCCGACGCCACGGCCTGGGTGGCGACCGCCAGGGCCTCGCCGTCGATGGCAACGTCGCCACCATAGAGGAGGGCACCGTCCAGCTTGAATGTCTCCTCCCACCCGGGGCTCTCGAACACATAGGCAGACCCCGCCCCCGGCGCCCCCACCACCAGCTGGGTGCCGTCGAAGGACAGTGCAGCCCCAAACAACCCGGCGGCGGCTGCGTCCGACGCCACCAGCTTGGCCTGCTGAGACCAGATGTCCGCCCGGCTGCGAGTGAAGATGTACGCACTGCCGCTTCCCGAGCCCGAGTCGTCGTCGGCCCGAGCCCCCACCACCGCGATGTCGGCGACCAGCTCGACGGCATCTCCGAACAAGTCCGCCGTGTTGGCATCCGATGCGATGAGTTTGGCCTGCTGTGACCAGGTTCCGTCTGCGGCTCGCACGAAGGCGTACACCGACCCCGAGCTGCTGCCCGCCGCGTCCTCGAGGCTGGCGCCGACGAGGATCGTGTCGCCCGACAAGGCAACAGAGGCCCCTGCCAGGTCGCCGGTCTCGGCGTCGTTGGGAACGAGCTCGGCGGTCTGAGACCAGACGCCGTCGCCGCCTGCATTGAAGACGAACGCCGATCCCGTCTCGCCTCCGGGTGCCCCGATGGCGATGGTGTTGCCGGCTACGTCGACGTCGCTGCCGAAATTTGCTGCAGTTGGCGGGCCGTCGGGCTCCAATCGTGCGGTCTGCGTCCAGGCCCCTCCTGGGCCCCGGGTGAACACGTAGACGGCCCCCCTGCCCTCGTCGGCGAACGGAGCCCCCGCCACCATCGTGTCGCCTTCGATCGCGACCGCCGCGCCGAATTCGTCACCGGCAGCCCCGTCGGCGGCATTGAGCTTGGTGACAAAGCTCCAGGTGCCATCCTCGTTGCGGGTGTGAATCCACACCGCGCCCGAGTTGGGGAGAAGGGTGTCGTCGAGGGGGGCACCCGTCACGAGGGTCGGGTCATCGAGGGCAACCGACCGGGCGAAGGCATCAGCCGGCTCGGGAGGGTCGAAGCCGGCCTCGAAATCCCAGGCAAAATCGGCGCCCGCCACCCCGGCGGTGACGAGAGCGGCTACAGATCCGGCCGCCAGCGCCAGGCGGAACCGTCCACTTCCCATCGAATCAGCCTACTTCCCGCCCGGGACGAGACCCGGGAACCCGGTCTGCCGCAAAGCCTCGTAGAGGACGATGGCGACTGCGTTCGAGAGGTTCAGGCTGCGGCTGCGGGCCACCATCGGGATGCGGGCTCGCCCGGCGATGCCGGGCCGGGCCAACACTGCGGGCTCCAACCCGCCGGATTCCGGACCGAACAAGAGCGCGTCGCCCGGCGCATACTCGAGGTCGGTGTAGAGCTGGGAGCCATTGCGCGTGAAGGCGATGACTCGGCTCGGGGAGGTGTCGGCCAGGAAGTCGTCGAGCGAGGCGTGCTCGGTGACGTCCGCCCATTCCCGGTAGTCGAGCCCGGCCCGCCGCAGCTGCTGGTCATCCAGCGTGAACCCGAGGGGGTGGATCAGATGGAGCGCCGTGGCGGTGTTGGCGCACAGTCGCATGATGTTGCCGGTGTTGGGCGGGATCTCCGGCTGATGGAGGACGACATGCAGCATGGCCGGATCGTACCGCTGCTTCTCCCCCGCTATCGATGTACGACGGGTCTGGTGGCTGTGAGACAAGTTTCGCGACCTGTTGTACGGTGAGAGTGCTAACCGAACAGGCGGAGAACATGCCGAAGATCACGCTCACCATCGATCAGGACCTCCACGTTGACCTCACGGAGGCGGGCGTCGACCTGGAACAGATTTGCCAGACCGCATTGGCGGCCGAAGCCGTCCATGTGCGGGCCAAGCAAGCAGAAGCCGACGACTCCGTGCTCTACCAGCGGGGGTTCGAAGCGGGAGCCACCTGGGCAACCCTGCGGGCGAACCACAATGAGCTCCGTGAGATCGCCGAATGGTCGAAGATCCGCTGGCGTCAATTCTCCATCATCCCGGCACGCAATTCGTTTGCGTTCGCCTTTTGCGAAGCGGTTCGCCGGGACTACCCGCAGCGCCAGGAGCCCTTCTTCTTGAACAACGACGCGTTCACTCGCGGCATGGTCGACGGAGCCGCAACGGTGTTCTCGGAGGCGTAGCCGGGCGACGTGGCTCGACGATCTGCCTAGACGGGCCCGAGAAACTCGAGCACCCGCTAGACCAGCAGCGCCCCGCCTGCACCTGGCCGGGTCTGGGCCAGTTTCTGCGCCGGCACCACCCCGAGTGAGAACTCGGCGTACACCAGATCGGTGTCGAGCCCGTCTGCAAAGCCAACCGCCTGCTCGGTGATGGCGTCACAGCCGATCTTCTTGGCGTTGGCCACTCCCTCCTCGAGCGTGGCGAACGTGTGGCCGTCGTAGAGGTCCGGCGTGTGCACGACATGATCGGCGCTGCGCAGATCGTCGGCGAACGCGACAACTCCCGGTGTCAATCCTTGGGCATGGTGGAACAGCAAGACCTCGGCCAAGATCGGATTCCTCGATCGATGATGCGGACGCTATCCGGTAGCCACCACGCCGCAACCGACCTAGCCGACAACCTCGAACAGCTCGCCGGCGATTACCTGGTCGACGACCCCGCAGCCGGCGAACCAGAGACCCGGCCCCCGGGACCCGGGTAGTTTGGGAGCTCAGATGTGAGAGGAGGTCGGCATGCAGCGTCCGGATTGGTTCAACGAAACGCTCTTCCCGTTCGAGAGCAAGTTCATGGAGGTCGACGGTTCGACGATTCATTACGTCGACCAGGGAACCGGCCCCGCCATCGTCATGGCGCACGGCAACCCTGCCTGGTCCTTCCTCTACCGCAAGATCATCTCCGGGCTCCAGGACCGGTTCCGTTGCATCGCGGTCGACAGCCCCGGGTTCGGGCTGTCGAAAGCGGCCCCCGGCTACGGCTACATGCCCCATGAGCATTCGGCCGTTCTCGGGCAGGTCGTCGACAACCTCGGGCTGGACGAGTTCTCCGTCATGGCGAACGACTGGGGCGGCCCGATCGGGTTCGGCATGGCGGTCGAGCGCCCCAGTCGCGTTCACTCGCTCATCGTCTGCAACACCTGGGCATGGCCGATCACCGGCGACCGGAGAGCCGAATGGTTCTCGAAGTCGATGGGGAGCTCGGTGATGGGCCTGGCGATCACCCGCCTGAACTTCTTCGTCAACGTGATCATGAAGACGAGCTTCCGGCGCTCCAAGCCGTCGAAGGAAGAGTGGGCGATGTACCAGGGCCCGTTTCCCACCCCGGAGTCCCGCGAGCCGATCGCGGTGCTTCCCGGCGCCATTCTCGGAGAGACGCCGTGGCTCCAGGAAATCTCGGAGAAGTTGGAGGTGCTCTCGGACCGGCCGGCTCTCATCTTGTGGCCGGACAAGGACCCCGCTTTCCGGTCCGCCCAGCGCGAGCGCTGGGAGCGACTACTACCTCGGCATCACACCGTGATCATCGAAGGAGCCGGCCACTACGTTCAGGACGACGCCGGCGAGCAGCTCGTCGAAGAGATCCGGAAGTGGTGGCCGGGCGTGTAGACCGGGGCGGCTGGTGGGATCCCCCGTTGCCGAGGTGGCTACGGGACCTCGACGAGTCCGGCATCGGCCAGGTCGCGGTGATCGCCTGCCGGAGTGAGCATCGACGCAGAAAGGGTGATGGTTCCGTCGGCGGGATCGGCGTCGGAGTCGATGCGCTCGTTCGGGTCTGCGTTCTGGGCGGTGAAATCGAACCCGGCAGGTGACAGTACCTTGACCGTCCAATCACGGGTCGGGTTGACCCCGAAGCGGTAGACGCCATTGGCATCGGTGACGCGGGTGCTCACCAGGTTGTCCCCATCGTCGTACAGCTCGACGGTCACGCCCGGGACTCCGACAT
>JBFKDW010000008.1:0-60668 GCA_041619515.1 Acidimicrobiia bacterium | reverse complement strand
GGGCGAGGGCGTTTCGACTCATCGCAAACGGGTAACGGGACGAGGCCACCAGCGCTGCGTTCGCCATCCCGGCCAGAGCCAAAGCGGCGGTGACGGCGATGACATCGACCCCGTCCGGGCTCATGAATTGGGCGGCGGCGTCGGCGACGGGGGCCTCGCTCCCCGCCAGGATGGCGAGAGGCGTCACGCCCACGATGACGTAGACGATCACCGGATACAGGATCATCATCAGGCCCACCGAGGTGAGTATTCCGAGGGGAATGTTGCGGCTGGGGCGCTTCACCTCCTCGGCGACGCTGGCGATCTTGGTCACCCCCGCGTAGGACACGACGACCAGGGCGGTGGCGGAAAGAAGCCCGCTCAGGTTGCTCTCGAGGAAGGGCTCGAAGTTGACCCGCTCGACCCGGATGGCTCCCCGCAGGACGAAATAGACGATCACGCCCAGGACTCCCGTTGCCAGCAGTGCCTGGGCGCCTCCGGTGATCTTGGCCCCGAGAAGGTTGATGGCGATGAGGAACAATCCGATTCCGAGCGCCACCACCTCCACGTCGACGTCGGTGAGAAACTCGAGATACCCCCCGATGCCGGCCAGCGCGAAGGCAGCGGTGAATACCAGGGCGAACCAGACACCGATGCCGGAGACGGTCCCCATGAGTGGCCCCATCGCCCGGTCCACGTAGAGGTAGGTCCCGCCCGCCTCCGGCATGGCAGTGGCCATTTCTGCCTTGCTGAGGGCGGCGGGCAGCACGACCAAGCCGGCGAGGAGGAATGCGAGCATCACGCTGGGACCCGTGATCTCCGCTGCCAGCCCGGGTAGCAGGAAGATCCCGCTGCCGACCATCGCGCCGATGCTGATGGCGAACACGGTGTAGAGCCCGAGGTCTCGTTCCAGTCCCTTGGCCATTTGCTCCCCTGGGTGCCGCGGGTGCGGCGAGTTTACGGCGGCGGGGCGGCGGCTGCTGCCTTCACCGGGCGGGCCCACCGGCCCGGTGTGCGGCCGGTCAGCCCTTTACGGGCTTGAGGAACACGCATCCGAGGGGCGGCAAGTCGATCTCGACGCTCATCGGGCGTCCGTGCATCGGGACCTCGTCTGCGTCGATGGTGCCCCGTGGGCCGGCGCCGGTGCCCCAGAACCCCGCCCAGTCGCTGTTGAGCACCACTTCCCATGCACCGCCGGTGGGGACGCCGATGCGATAGTGCTCCCGCAGCACCGGTGTGAAGTTGCCGACGAAGAGAACGTGCTCTCCCTGCCGGTCTTTGCGGAGGAAGCTCAGCACGCTGGCCGCCGCATCGGAGGCGTCGACCCACTCGAACCCGTCCTGCTCGTGATCGAGCTCGTGGAGGGCGGGAAGCTCCCGGTACACCTCGTTGAGCGCCCTCGTCCATTGCTGGGTCCCGGCGTGATTGGGAAAGTCGAGCACCCACCAGTCCAGGTCGTGGTCGACGCCCCACTCCTCGCGCTGGCCCATCTCGCCTCCCATGAACACGAGCTTCTTGCCCGGCATGGCGTACATGTAGCCGTACAGCAGGCGGAGGTTGGCGAATTGCTGCCATTCGTCTCCCGGCATCTTGTTGACCAGTGAGGATTTGCCGTGGACCACCTCGTCGTGGGAGAGGCTCAGCACGAAGTTCTCGTCCCAGGCGTAGATCATGCGGAACGTGAGGGTGTCCTGGTGATACCGGCGGTGCACCGGGTCCTCCTGGAAGTACTTCAGGGTGTCGTGCATCCAGCCCATGTCCCACTTGAAGCCGAAGCCGAGCCCTCCGGCGTCGACCGGACGCGACACGCCGCCCCAGGCGGTCGATTCCTCGGCAATCATGACGATGTCGGGATGTGCCCCGTAGCAGGCTGTGTTGAGCTGCTTGATGAAGCTGATCGCCTCCAGGTTCTCGTTGCCCCCATACTCGTTTGGGATCCACTGGCCTTCCTGGCGCGAATAGTCCAGGTACAGCATGGAGGCGACCCCGTCCACCCGCAGGCCATCGGCGTGATAGCGGTCCAGCCAGTGGAAAGCCGACGAGATGAGGAAGCTGCGCACCTCGTTGCGCCCGTAGTTGAAGATGTTGGAATCCCAGTCTGGATGCCATCCCTTGCGGGGGTCGGCGTGCTCGTAGAGGTGGGTTCCGTCGAACAACCCCAGGCCATGCTCATCGTTGGCGAAATGGGAGGGGACCCAGTCGAGGATCACGCCGATGCCCTCCTGGTGGAGCGTGTCGACCAGGAACATGAAGTCCTGCGGGGTGCCGAAGCGGCTGGTGGGGGCGAAGTAGCCGGTCACCTGATACCCCCACGACGGGTAGTACGGATGCTCGGTGATCGGCATGAACTCAACGTGGGTATATCCGAGGTCGCTGACGTATTTGGCCAGCAGCGGAGCCAGCTCGCGATACGAATATGACTCGGTTTGGGTCTTCTTGGCCCAGGAGCCGACGTGCACCTCGTAGATCGCCATCGGCCCGTCGTGCCGATTGTGGGCCGAACGACTGTTCATCCAGTCGCCGTCGCCCCACTCGTAGGCCGGATCCCACACCACCGACGCGGTCTTGGGTGCCACCTCGGCGGTAACGGCATACGGGTCCGCCTTCTCCAGCCTGCCACCGTCCCGAGCCGAGATCAGGAACTTGTACGTGTTGCCCGGGCTGGCTTCCGCCGCCACCGCCTTCCATATCCCGGCGTCGGTGGGGAGCATCGGATGGCGCTCGGGGTCCCAGCCGTTGAAATCACCGATCACCGACACGCCGACCGCGTTTGGCGCCCACACAGAGAAGTGGGTGCCGTCTGCGCGAATCTGGGCGCCGAGATGCTCGTACAAGCGGGTATGGGTGCCCTCGTTGAACAAGAAGATGTCGTTGTCGGCGAGCAGCGGCGGCGGGTTGTATGTCACGCCAAAGACGTTAGCGCCAACAGCACGGCGGGTTTGGGGAGAGCAGGCTCCGGCTGGAGCCCGTAGCATGCGGCGTGGCATTTGACCGCGAGACCGGGCGGCGTGTGACGACCGCGGCTGCGGCGGCCGGTATCGTGCACCCAATGAAAGTCGGTTACCAGGGTGAGCCCGGGTCCTACAGCCACCGGGCGGCCCACGAGCTGTTGGCCGAAGCCGAGCTCGTCGGGTTCCCCTCCTTCGTCGCCGCCTTCCATGCGCTCGCCGACGGAGACGTCGATCGCCTCGTGCTCCCGATCGAGAACTCGACCACCGGGAGCGTGCTGCCGGTTCTGGACCGACTGGTGGAGGCGCCGGCTTCGATCGTCGCCGAGCATCTCATCGAGGTGCGCCATGCCCTCCTGGGGCTTCCCGGAGCCCGGCTCGAGGACGTCAAGACCGTGCGCAGCCATCCGGTGGCTCTCGGGCAGGCCGAGGAGCTGCTCCTCGAGCGCGGGTGGGCCGCGGTGCCCACCCACGACACGGCCGGAGCGGTGCGCGAGGTCGCCGAGATGCACGACCCTTCACAGGCGGCGCTGGCGCCGCCCGATTCGGGAGAAGCTCACGGACTGGAGATCCTGTTGTCCGGAGTCATCGACCGCCATCACAACACGACCCGATTCGTCGTGCTGGCCCCCGGCGAGCCGAGTATCGACGCCACCGACGACAAGACGTCGATCGCCTTCGAAACCAGCCACACCGCCGGGGCGCTGGCGCTGGCGCTCACCGAGCTGGGATTGCGGGGCGCCAACCTCACCCGCATCGAGTCACGGCCGGCAACCGAACGCTGGAAATACCGCTTCTTCGTCGATCTGGTGCATCCGGTGGGCGAAGCCGGGCTGGGCCAAGTGCTGGAGCCGCCACCGGCCACGATCACCAACCTGCACGTGCTCGGGAGCTACCGGGCCGCCGAATAGCCGTCCGCCGACTGCTCGTCTGGCGTGATGCTCAGTCGGACAGGAACTCTTCGATCTTGGTCTGCGCAGCTGCCATCACCGAGGCGGTGATGTCGCTCAAGGCACGGGCGATGGCCAGTTCCTCGCCCACCACCGGCATGGGCGGATCCCCCGCTTTGCGCTTGGCCTTGCCCATCGCCTCGAAGTGGTCGCCTCGCAGGTTGAGGACGGCATGGGCAATCGTCTCGACGTCGTCCTCGCTGATATGCAGGGTCAATGTGACGTCCTTTTCCATGTGCAACCTCCTGGCTCCAGCTTGTGGCACCCCGAGGCTATCCAATAGGGACCAAAGACCCACGGCGACAAACCTGGCAGGTCGCGAAAATCACCCCTAGAGTCTGTGTCCCAACTTCCCCAGGAATTCGATGGCAACCGAGACATCGGGTTTTGGCTCCGGCAAACGCGAGAGCCACGACTCCAGCAGCTACTACCAGCGAAGAATGGCCGGCCACGTCCTCGGAGTGGTCGGAGAGCCGGTGGCCGCGCCCGCCGAGGTGCTCGATCGCTTCTTCGTCCAGAGCTCCGAGTCGATGGACCAGCTTCCGGACAACTGTGTGTCGCTGATGGTGACCTCGCCTCCGTACAACGTCGGCAAGGACTACGACGACGACCTCCACATAACCGACTACCTCGAACTGCTCAAGAACGTCTTCGCCGAGACCTACCGCGTCCTGGAGCCGGGAGGTCGCATCGCCGTAAACGTCGCCAACCTCGGGCGCAAGCCGTACGTGCCGCTCAATCACTACGTAGCCGGGCTGCTCGGCGACCTGGGGTACCTGCTGCGGGGGGAGATCATATGGCAGAAGGCGAAGGGCGCCGGAGGATCCTGCGCCTGGGGATCGTGGAAGAGCGCTCAGAACCCGACCCTGCGCGACATCCACGAGTACGTGATCGTGGCGTCGAAGGAGATGTTCGGACGCGCCCGCAAGGGCGAGAGCACCATCGAACGCGACGAGTTCATGGAAGCGACCACCTCGATCTGGACGATGGGCACCGCCTCAGCCAGGCGCATTGGGCATCCCGCCCCCTTCCCCGTGCAGCTGCCCCGCCGTCTCATCGAGCTGTACACCTTCACCGGCGACCTGGTGCTCGATCCCTTCGTCGGCTCGGGAACCACGGCGGTCGCCGCCAAACAAACCGGCCGCCACTACATCGGCTACGACACCAGCGCCGAGTACGTCGAGCTGGCGCGCCAGCGGATCGCCGCCGAGGCCTGACCGTTTCTGGCCCGCCCGAACTAGGGCGACAGCCGCTCCTGTATCCAGTCGACATCCTCTCGCCGGTAGCGGATGCGGTCGTGGAGCCGATCGGGTCGGCCCTGCCAGAATTCCATCACCTCCGGCCGCAGGCGGAGACCACCCCAGTGGACGGGGCGCGGTATTGGTCGATCGGCGAATTTCTCGGCAGCGGCCTCGAACGCGCTCTCGATGGCGGCTCGATCCGAGATCACTTCGCTCTGGCGAGAGATGCCGGCTGCCAGCTGTGCACCCCGCGGGCGGCTTGCGTAATAGGCGTCGGACTCCGCCTCCTCGATCCTGGCGACGGTGCCTTCGATCCGCACCTGGCGATGCAGCTCCAGCCAGGTGAAGCTGGCGGCGGCGTGCGGGTTGGCGCTCAGCTCGCGACCCTTGCGGCTCTCGTAGTTGGTGAAGAACACGAAGCCCGATGCATCGAAGCTCTTGACCAGCACCGCCCGCAGCGACGGATGCTCCCCGGAGACCGTTGCCAGACTCATCGTGTTCGGCTCTGCAAGACCCGCCTCCACGGCCGCATCGAACCAGCGCTGGAACTCGGCCATGGGCTCGGGCGCCATTTCCGAAGGGTCGAGCGGAGGCCCGGTGTAGTCGGGGCGGCCCATCATGCGAACCGGAAGCTTTCGACGACCTGGACCGCCTGATCGACGTCGAACTCGAAGAACTCGACGGGCGAGATGAGTGTGAAGGACACCAGCACATCCTCGCGCAACGCCACCTGCTCGCGTATCACGGTCGGGAACCCGTCGAAGTCCTCGGCGTACTGGAACCACAGCGATCGGACGCCGTCGATCGTCTCCTCGCCGGACTCGAGCACCCGGAAGTCGGGCACGAAGAACGCCAGGTCCTCCTGGAGGCGGTCGATGTGCTCGTCGAGGTCGAAGCCCGGCTCCCGGGTTTCCATGGTCACGGAGAACGACGTTGCCGGCAGCGCAAACGCAGTGTGGTCCTCGACGAAGGCGACCCCGTCACCGGGGAACTCGGGGTTCTCGGTCCAGGTGTCCGGATACCGGAGGCTGAAACGCTCATGAGTGAACACTACGAGACCCTCGGGGACGGTAGTGGTGGTGGTAGTAGAGGGCGCGGTCGTGGAGGTGGTGGTGGTGGCCGGGGTCGCGGTGGTGGTGGTGGTTGTGGCTGCAACGGTGGTGGGCGTGGTCGGGGCAACGGTGGTGCCGGCCTCGCCTCCGCTGCACGACACCCCGATCACGGTCAGGGCGATGAGGAGTCTGCGCATGGCCGGAGTGTAGGAAGCAGCGGGGTGTCTAGGAGCGGTAATCGTCGTATTGGTGCAGGGCGCCGACCGGCCCGCGCACCTTGAGATGGGTCGCCTCGTCGGCGAATACCTCTTCCAGTATCTCGCCGTGGCGATGGAGGCCGGCAACGACCTCGCCGTGGCCGTACGGAACGACGAACGAGGCCACCACGTGATCGGCGCGGCCGGCCTCGGCGAGCCGGTTGCGCAGCGCATCCAGCCCGCTGCCCTGGCGAGCCGACAGCGCTATCGAGCCCTCGTGCAGCGCCAGCAAGCGCTGCACAACAGACGCTGGAGCGATGTCCGCCTTGTTGAAGACGATGAGCTCCGGAAGCCCGAGGGCACCAATCTCCCCCAGCACCTCGTGGACCGCGGCGATCTGGCGCTCCGGTTCGGGATCGGATGCATCCACGACATGAAGCAGCACGTCGGCCTCCGAGATTTGCTCCAGCGTCGACCGGAACGCTTCGACCAGCTCGTGGGGAAGGTCACGCACGAAGCCCACCGTGTCGGAGAGCAACACCGGGCCCGAGGCAAGTTCGAGGCGGCGTACCGTGGGGTCGACCGTCGAGAACAGCTGATCCTCCGTCAGCGCCTCGGCGTCGGTGAGGGCGTTCAAGAGGGTGGATTTCCCGGCGTTGGTGTACCCGACGAGTGCGGCGACGGTCGCCTCGGCCTTGCTCCTGGCCTTGCGCTGGGTCCGGCGGACCTTCACGATGTGAGCCAGCTCCCGCTCGAGCTTGGAGATGCGCGTGCCGATACGGCGGCGGTCGGTCTCCAGCTTGGTCTCGCCGGGGCCGCGGGTCCCGATGCCGCCGGCCAGGCGGCTCATGGCGATCCCCCGCCCACGCAGACGGGGGAGCCGGTAGCGCAACTGCGCAAGCTCGACCTGGAGCATGCCCGCCTTCGACGTGGCGTGCTGAGCGAAAATGTCGAGGATCACCGCAGTGCGGTCCACCACGTCGCAGCCGAAGATCTCCTGGAGGTTGCGCTGCTGGACCGGGCTGAGGGCGTTGTCGAACACCACCACGTCGACGTCTGCTGCGGTCGCCTCACGCTGCAGCCGCTGTGCCTGGCCGGTACCGATGAAGGTTGCGGGGTCGATGCGGTCGCGGTGCAGCACGGCGCGGCCCTCGGGATCCGACCCGGCCGTCAGTGTCAGCCGTCCGAGTTCCTCGATCGACAGGTCGGCCTCATGCTCGGTGATGCCCTTGACGACCACGCTGACCAGGAACGCGCGCTGGCGGGCAACGCCCAGGTCCGTCTCGGTAGCAGTGAGACGCCGGCGCTGCCGGCCTCCTGTCGTCAAACGACCACCGTTCCCCGGCTAGAAGAGCTGCGCAGAATTTGCTCCACTGCCGATCTCGATGAGCCAGTCGATGTACTCCTGCAGTGTGTCCCGGTCCCAGATCTTCAGGCCCTGGAGCATCGCGTCGCCGAGAGTTTCGGTCGGACTGACGTACCACCGCCCGTCCTCCTCGACGGTGACGACTCCCGTGTTGGCGTCGCCGAGGTCGCTGAGGAAATCGGGGGTCTCGACTCCGGTCATGCCCGACCCGAGCAGGTCGGCGGTTTCCGGGTCGCACGTGTTGATATGGTCGGGGATCTCGGTTCCGAAACCGCTCAGGGCCCCTCCGGCGTCGTTTATCGAGATGTCGAAGCACGTACCGTCGAAGCTGATCACACCGTCGATCTCGAGGAAGAACGAGCTGAACGTGATGTCGAACGATTCGATCTTGACCCGCTTCGCACCGCCCTGTGCGTCCGAAACCGACGTTCCCAGAGCCGTCAGGTCTACGGTCGCGAAACTGGCGAAGGCGCCGACCGTCTCGTTGTAATCGTCCATCACCAGCGGCATGTAGTCATACAACGCCCGCATCTCTTCGGGCGGAAGCATCCCGATGAGCCCTGCGAGGTCGAGGGAGAGCAGCTCACGGAAGGCGGCTTCAACTGCCTCTTCCGGAGTGCCGGCTCCGATCGCCTCCATGCCCGACCCGAACGCCGGCGTGCCGTATCCGGTCTCAGAGAAGATGAGATCCATCATCGTGTACCACACCGACAGGTACCACCCGTCATCCTCGACGGCCACCATGTAGAAGTCGCTGCCCGCCATGCTCTCGGATTGTGGGGGGAGATCCTGAGAGAACTCGGCCAGGGCATCGGGGGGGAGGTTGTCGAGGATGAGGCTGCCGAGTGGCAGTTCGGCCTGATCGATGTCCATGAAGGCGTCGCCGTTGGTGAGGTAGACACGCACGAATCCGGGCGCGATCTCTTCGGTCCGGAACTCGAGATCGGTGAACTCGACGTCGATTCCGGCGATGCCCTGGGGATCGATTCTGGTCACCACATCCAAGCGCTGCAGCTCGCTGCCGATGGCGCCGGCGTAGCTGAGGACGGGGTCGGCCTCGCCCGGCAGGAAGGCGTCGACGGCGGCAACGAGGTCCTCGTCGTTCAGCCCGGCGAAGAACTTCTCCATGGCGGCTGTGGGTGACTCGGCGCCGTCGTTGCTGCGGCCGGCGTTCATCGTCGCGAAAGCCACCGCCGCGATCGCGATGACGGCGAGCGCGAGGAGGCCGCCAAGCATCAGCTTGCGAGTCCGGTTGCCTTGCGCCGGCTGCTCGGGCATCGGCGCCGCCACCTGGCCTCCGCCGACCTGTCCAAACGGGTCCGGATCGAATGTGTCCACAGTCAAACCCCTGTTGATAGCTTCGGTCCTGGGTTTTTCGACAGTTCCAGCCTATACCTTGATGGAGAGTATTCCGGGGCGTGGCTTCGTCCCCTGTGACGGGCAACCATGCTTGCCGGGGCCGGGCGTCTAACCTCTGGCCCGGGAAGGAGTTTCGTGCTGCGTTCGTTGCGGGCAATGTTGTCGTCGAAGGCTGGGATCTGATGGCTCGGCTTCGGCTGTTCGCCGGACTTCGCCAGGCTGCGGGAGCCTCCGAGGTCGAATTCGCCGGTGACTCGGTGGAAAAGGTGCTGGCGGCGGCGGCGGAGGCCTACGGATCCGACTTCGAGCGAGGGCTGGCGACGGCCAAGGTGTGGGTGAACGGGGAACCGGCCGTGGCGGCCACTCCGGTGGGCGAGAGCGACGAGGTGGCCGTGTTGCCGCCGGTCTCCGGTGGCACGACCTATGACGCACGGCCCGGGCACGAGCACGAGCAGGTGGGCGTGGATACGCCGGTCCTGCGCACACCGGTGCTTCCCCTACTGGTGTGGGCGGTTCTGCTCGCAGCCAATATCGGGTCGGCCCGATGGTTTGCCATCATCGTTGTCGGCATCGCCGGTGTCTGGATATGGGATGCGTTCGACGAGGCATCCCGCCGCAACAGTGGCCTGGTGCGGTGGCCGGCGCTGATCGCCGTCGTCGGCACCGTCGCTGCCACCTGGGCGTGGAGCTCTGAGGGGCTCGGCGTCGCCGTCACGCTCGGTGTCCTCCTCGTTCTGGCCTGGGCAGTGCTGGCGCCGTCGATGCACACCATCGATGCCGCCGGAGGAACGCTGCTGGCGACGGTGGTCGTCACGATTGCGTCGGGCTCGCTTGTGTTGGTTCGGCTGGGCGCCCACGGACAAAGCCGGATCACAGCCTTCCTGGCCATGCTGCTCGTGGCCCACATCGTGATGTGGCTCCGTCTCGGGTCAGAAGACGCCGGGTTTCTCGATCCACACACCGCGGCCGCGATTGCCGCCCTCGTTGCGGGCCTGGCGGCAGGCGTCGTTTGGGAGACTTCGCTGCTCGCCATGATCCTGGCAGCGGCTGCGGTCGCCGCCGCCTTCCTGGCCGGACGGGCATTCGGCTCGGCCCTGCGGACCGGCGACCTGTTCCTGCTGGAAGACCTTCCGGGCCTCTTCGTGCCGCTCGATCCCGCGGTGTTGGCGGCTCCGGTGTACTGGGCCGTCCTCGCCATGGTGGCCTAGCAGGGCTCAACTCGCCAATTCGTTTGCCGATCTCTAGGTCATCACTACCCTTGTTTCCCGCATGTCCCTGACCAAAACCGGGCGGCTTTTT
Source organism: Acidimicrobiia bacterium (assembly GCA_041619515.1). Classification (GTDB taxonomy): domain Bacteria; phylum Actinomycetota; class Acidimicrobiia; order Spongiisociales; family SHLN01; genus SHLN01. Next base: position 50,277 of record JBFKDW010000008.1, on the reverse strand, counting down.
GTTTCGCTCTCACTGATGTTGACGATGCTGGCGTCTGCGGTTCCTGCCGTTTCGCAGGTGTCGCGCGACGAGCTCGACGAGGCTCGCCGGCTGCGCGATGAGGCGAGTGCCCGGCTCGATGAAGTGATCACCAAATACGATGAGGTCTACCACGAGCTGTCCGAGGTCACCTACCGCATCGGGCAGTTCGAAGAGCGCGTCACGAGCTACCAACGGGACATCGAGGAGTTGCGAGCCCAGGTACAGGAGCAGGCCGTCGCCGCCTACAAGGCCGGCAACACCAACAGTGTCGGGGTTGTGTTCGGCCCGAGCAATCTCACCGAGCTCATCACCGGACGAGAATTTCTCGAACGGGCGGCCCAGAACGAGATCTCGCTGCTCGATCGCCTGACCTCCGTCCGCAACGGGCTGGAGACAACGCAGGATCGCTTGAGAGAGGACCAGGCGGCCCTCCAGGATCTCGAGCGGGAGCAGGCCGAATACGTGGCCGAGTTCGAGTTCCTGTTCAACGCCATCAACACCGAATACGAGGAGCTGCGCGAGGAGTTCGCCGAGCAGGAACGGAGGCGGGCAGAGCAGGAGCGGCTGCGGCGGCTGACCGAGCTCGCCCGGCTGGAGGGGGCTGCCGCCGGCGCCTCGGCTGCGGCCACGGCCGGGTTCGTCTGCTTCTTCGACCAGCCGTACCGATTCGTGAACGACTGGGGGCATACCCGCTCCGGTGGCCGTACCCACAAGGGGACCGATGTGGTCGCTCCGTACGGCCAGCCCGTCAAGGCCGTCGCCGGCGGCACGATTCTCAAGCGAAACTCGGATCTCGGCGGTATCAGCTTGTGGCTCGACGCCGACAACGGAACCTCGTACTACTACGCCCACCTCAGCGGATATGCCGAGAATCTCTCGGACGGCAGCCGGGTGAACGCCGGTCAGGTGGTGGCATACAACGGCGACAGTGGCAACGCTGTGGGCGGCGTGCCGCATGTGCATTTCCAAGTTCATCCCGGAGGTCGTGGGAATCCGCCGGTGAACCCGTATCCTACGCTGGTTGAGCACTGCTGAGGGAGCGCATGACCGAGCAACGGCGTCGTATCGACCAAATCATGGACCCCACCTTCGTGGAGGGCCTCGGCGATCTCTCGCTCGACGTCCTCCGGGACCGGCGCCGCATGTGCGACGCCGTCGAGAACGAGCTCTCCTATTACCGCCGGATGCTCCACGGCCGCATGGATCTGCTCGGGTTCGAGCTCCGGCGCCGCTCCGGCGAGGAAACCAGGAGCCTCATCGAGGCGCTCCCGGAGATCCTCACCGACAGCGCTCACGGGTACGACCCGAGTGGCCGGCCGACCAGAGTCACGCTTCCCGACCTGCCAGAACAACGGCGCCGGCACATCGACGAGGTCCTCGAGGCCGACTTTCTCACCAGAATTGCCCTGGTGGAGGATGATGAGCTCAACCAGATTCAGCGCTCGCTCGTCGAGACCGAAGCCGAGATCTCTCAGCAGCGCCACGAAGTCCAGGAGGCGTTCAACTCCATCCAGAGCGAGCTCACCAGGCGCTACAAAGAGGGGTTGGCCAATTTCGACGAGATTCTCGGACGCACGGACTAGGTGGCTTCTGATTGATGCGGTCGCCCCTCGCCGGCGCGGGCTCCGGTGTCCCCATCCCCCGATCGGCGAGGTGCCGGCCCCGACGGGCGGCCGGCGCCGGGATGCCGGCAGCACTGCGGCCTCCTGATGCTCGCCCGTGCCGTTCGGTCGGGTCTCGCAGAGAGCTATCACGACGGAACCATCGCCGCGGTCGAGCCGGATGGGTCACTCCGCATGCAGTTTGGCGATATCGACCGTCCGTTCTTCTTCCGGTCCGCCCTCAAGCCCTTTCAGGCCACCATCAGCCTCGAGGCGGGAGCCGACCTCAACCGGGAGCAAACCGCGCTCGCCGCTGCCAGCCACGGGGGCCAGGCGGTGCACCGAGCGGTGGTGTCCGCAATGCTCGCCGATGCCGGGCTGGCCGAGGACGCGCTCCGCTGCCCACCGGACCGGCCGCTATCGCCGTCTGCCCGGTACCGGCTCATCGCCGACGGCGAGCCAAGCCGGCGAGCCATCTATCACAACTGCTCCGGCAAGCATGCCGCCGCTCTCTCCGCCTGTGTCGCCGCCGGCTGGCCGACCGACACGTACCTCGAGCTCGACCATCCGTACCAGCAGCGGGTCCTGAGGTTGGCTTCGGAAGTTTCCGGCGAGGACGTGGCTCCCGTCGGCGTGGACGGCTGCGGCTTTCCCACCGTGCGGGGAACCACCCGGGGCCTGGCGACTGCTTTCATGCACCTGGCGACCGATGACCGTTTTGCCAGGGTACGCGAAGCCATGACGGCGATGCCCGCCCTCACCTCCGACACCGACCGCCCGGAGGCCGCCCTCATGCAGTGGCTCCCGGCGGCGGTGAAGGGCGGGGCGGTGGCCTGCGTCGGCGTCGCCCTCACCGGCAGGCTCGGACTCGCCGGCAAATGCTGGGACGGGTCGAACCTGCCGCTGTACGTTGGGATGATCGAGGCACTCGACCGGCTGGGAGTGCTCGAGCCGGTCGCCCGGGAGGGCCTCGCCATCCACGCCCGACCTCCCTTGCTGGGAGGCGGGGTGGTGGTGGGTAGCTACGAGCCGGCACTTCCCTGACGTGCGGGTGCACGAGGATTGGACGACCGCCGGGTTTGGTCTGCCCGCGCTGGCCGAGCATGTCTCGGTATTCGTCCGCCGTCCCTACCTCCAGCTGTGGTGGCGCCATTTCGGTACTGGGCAGCTCCAGCTGGTGGAGAGCGACACGGCCCTCCTGGCGCTGTGGCGCGCAGCCGACGGCGGGATCTCGTTCGTGGGCGACCCGGACCTGACCGACTACCACTGTCCCCTGGGGAGCGGGGCCGGAGATCTGCTGGGCAGGTATCTCCGTGAGCACCCGAGCGGGACGCCGTTTCGCCTCGATTCCCTTCCGGCCGAGGCCGCCGATGAGCTGGCCTCGGGTCTCGACTCGGGAGCCACCCGGACCCGGCATGAGGCGGCGTTTCGGCTCGACCTTCCCTCCACCTTCCAACTGTTCCTTGCCGGCCTCAGCAAGAAAGAAAGGCACGAACTGCGCCGCAAGCGGCGACGGTTCACCGAGGCGCTCGGTGCGCCCCGGCTGGCCCGGGGAACAGCTGATCCGATCGGCGTGTTTGTCCAGTTACACCGCAAAGCCGATGGTGCGAAAGGAGCGTTCATGACTCCGGAGAGGGAGTCCTTCTTCCGTGACGTCGCCGATCTTCCCGGGACCCGCGTCGACATTCTCACCGGTGAGGCGGGCGAAGCGGTGGCAGCATCAGTCGGCTTCGAGGACGCAGGCTGCTACTACCTGTACAACTCGGCGTACGATCCCCGGGGAGCGCATGTTTCGCCCGGCATCGTGCTGCTGGGCCTGTTGATCGAGTCGACCATCGAGGCGGGTGCCACCATCTTCGACTTCCTCAAGGGCGATGAGCCGTATAAGTTGCGGCTGGGAGCCCACCCCCGCCCGCTGTACGCGCTGGAAGGACGAACATGATCAACCGGGTGGCGTTCTTGTCGCTGCACACGACCCCACTGGCCCAGCCCGGCTCCGGGGACGCGGGCGGCATGAACGTGTACATCGATCGACTCGCCCGCACCCTCGCCTCCCGCGGCATTGCCATCGATGTGTTCACCCGCCGCACCGATCCGGCTCAGCCGGAGGACGTGATGGTGGCCGAGCAGTACCGGGTGGTGCACATCACCGCCGGGCCCGAGGAGCCGCTGCCCACCGTCGATCTGGCCGACGGGGTCCAGGAGTTCGCACTCGGGGTGGCGAAATGGGCCGGAGCCAACCGCGCCGACTACGACGTCGTCCATTCTCACTACTGGTTGTCCGGCTGGGCGGGTGTGATCGTCAAGCAGCAGCTCGGCACCGGGCTGGCCCACTCCTTCCACACCCTCGGGCGGATAAAGAATGCCAACCTCGTCCGCGGCCAACCACCCGCCAGCCTGTTGCGGATCGCCACCGAGCAGGAGGTCATCGAGCTCGCCGACTGCGTCATCGCTTCCACCCGGTACGAGTTCGAAGATCTCGTCGAGCACTACGGCACCGACCCGGAGTCGATCTGCATATCCCCGCCCGGTGTCGACCACGCCGTGTTTCGACCCGGCCCCACCGAGGAGGCACGCAGCCGCCTTGGAATCGAGTTCGGCCCCCTCCTCGTCGTGGCGGGTCGCATCCAGCCGCTCAAGGGGCTCGACATCGCGATCGAGACTCTGGCTGTGGTGCGGGACGCTCACCCCCTCGCCCGCTTGCTCGTAATCGGGGGGCCCAGCGGCCCCGCCGGGGAAGCCGAGATGGCCCACCTCCGTCAGCTGGCGTCGCAGCGTGGCATCGGTGACGGAGTCGTGTTCCGGCCACCGGAGCCGCACGCCGTCCTCGCCGACTTCTTCCGGGCGAGCGATGTGTTGCTGGTGCCGTCCCGCTCGGAGTCGTTCGGGCTCGTGGCTGTAGAGGCCCAGGCGTCCGGCTTGCCGGTGGTAGCCGCCAACGTGGGCGGCCTGGCCTACGCAGTCGACCACGGCAGCAGCGGCTTTCTCGTCGACGGGTACGACCCGGGAGTGTGGGCCGACGCGGTTCATCGGGTGCTGCGCGAGACCGAGAGGCTTTCGGCAGGAGCGGTCGCTCATTCCGAGAGGTTCTCCTGGGACTACACGGCGGACCGTCTGCTCGAGCTGTACTCGGGCATCGGGGGGTGAACCGATCCGCCGCCTGGGAGGTGCTCACGAGCGCCAGCAGGCGACTGGTCTCCGACGACGCGTCAGATGTCGTCAACGCCGAGGAGTACGAGGGTCGGTGGGCGGTCCGGATGGCCCAGCAGGTGCGTGACTTCACGACGGTGTGGTTCGAGGTGGGGGAGCGAACCGTCGGCTTCGAAGCGTATGTTCTGCCAAATCCGCCGCACGGCCATCAGGAGGTCTACCGACAGCTCCTCTCTCGCAACCACGGCTTGTGGCGCGCCCACTTCAGTATCGACCGGGACGGCGACGTGTTTCTCGTCGGCCGGGTGTCGTTGGCGGAGTGGAGTCCCGAGGCGTTCGATGCGGTGCTGGGCGTCGTGTACGAGGCGGTGGAACTGGGATTTCGATCGGTAGTACGGGCCGGATTCAGCCGGGATTGAGGACCGTTCGATGACGTTGGACGGGCGCGAAAAATGCCCTAAGAAACTTGTCTACAGGGGGTTGTGCACAACCACCTGTGGATTTGTGTGGATATGTGGACAACCGGCGGTCGCGTAGGCCATCTAGACGCATCTAAACATAGTTACATGCACAAGAACTGCGAAAAACCCCCTAGTAATGGGGGTTTTCCCACCTTGATTCGGTGGGGGCGATTCGGTAGCTTCCGCAGGTAAGAGCCCGAGAAGCCAAGGCGGTTCCTGGACCCCGTTTGGGGAAGTGCGGGGCCCTGGAATCGCCGAAGTTGCTCGGGCTCTTGCGCGCCTCCTTGCGGGACGGGATGCGCCACCCACAGCGAGCCCTCGACACCTGCCCTGGGTGCGGGTTTCCCGGCACGTTGTCGATGGATCCCCCTACAGCCCGAACATCACTTCCCGCAGCCGGACCGGCTCGACGGCGAAATTCGAGAGGTCGATGCGGAGGGACCCGAGGCGCAGGCCGCGCATGCCCTCGCCATGGTTCGTGAGAACTCGAAGAATGCCATCCTCCTCTTGCAGGACGCCCAATCCGAGGGTCGAGCCTTCCCCATCCTGAAGACCGACCAGCATGGCGTCGAGCCGGGTCGGGTCGAGCCCGGCGGGCAGCGTGGGAGCGAAGACGGTCGAGCGAACCCGCCACGCCTGGAGGGGAGGGGTTAGTTCGGCCTCGAAGTGTTTGGCCCGGTCGGCGCTGCGCTCGTGCGGGGTGGCCGAGCGGATACTCGGCGAGACGGCGACTTCCTCGACGTCGGCGCCAAAGAAGCGGCGGAGCATGCCGACGATCGGCGCCATTTCCTCGCCACGCTGGAACGCCACGACCACCTCGGGACGGGTCAATTCGGTCTTGTGGTACTTGAGGGTCTGGCCGGTAACCCCGGAAATGTCATCCGAGGTATCTACCACGATCAGGTCGACTGCCTCCCGGGCCTGCTCGACGAGTGACGCGGTGGCCACCACTTGCTGAAGGACGAGGCCGCTGGTCTTGATGGAGCCGACGAATTGAAGGCGGTCGGCGCGCTCGAGCTGATCGAGGTCCACCGCGTCGCCGACCCATTTGAGCCCGACGCATGTCGGCGGGCCGACCGTCGATTCTGCGATGTCGGCGTCGACGAACGCCGCCTGTTTCCCGGCCGCGATCGATGCTGCCAGCAGCTGACGGGCGAAGGTGGTCTTGCCGGTGTCGGCTGCGCCCAGCAGCAGGACGACCCCGCGGCGGCGGGTGAGGTCTTCGATCAACGGCGCATGTGTGTCGTCCATCGATCCATCCTCTTGCCGCGGTCGGATACGTACCATACCCTGATGCCGATGGAGCGGATACGGGTTGAGTTGTCAAAGGAGTGGTTGTCGGTGGCCGACATCTGCGAGTACATGGACGTGTCCGCCTTCGTGGTGACGCGGATGTTGCGAAGCGGGGGGATGCCGGCAGTCAAGTTCGGACGCGAGTGGCGCGTGGCGAGGACGGATTTCGAGGAGTTCCTCAACCAGCGGCGCGATGGAGCGAGTACCGCACGATGACTACCGCCCCGCTCGAAGTCGACGCGCCGAGCACCGATGAATCCGACCTCGAGTCACGCGAGTGGAACGTGGTGGTTTGGGACGACCCGGTCAACCTCATGTCGTACGTGGTATATGTCTTCCGCCGCCTGTTCGGATTCAGCAAGGCGAAGGCAACCCGTAAGATGCTCGAGGTGCACCGGCTGGGGAGGTCGGTGGTGATCACCGCTCCGCGCGAGAAAGCTGAGCTCGACTGCCATCGCCTCCACCACTACGGCCTGTGGGCCACCATCGAGCAATCGTGAGGCGAGCCTTCAAGTCCCACTCCAAGGGCGTGGCCGTGCTCATCTCCGATCTCGAGCGGCAGTTCTTGCTCGGGCTGGTGCCGATCCTGGAAGCAGCCGATGCCGAGCCCGCCGATCCGGCCTATGCCCGGCTGCACGTCGAGGCGTACCCGGATGACCCTGCCGCCCAGGACGAGATGGCGCAATACTCGGGGACGCAGCTGGCCGAAGCGAGAGCCGCCGATCGTGCCAGCTTCACAGCCTCCGTCGAAGCCGGTGCCGCGGTGCTGACGCTCGAGGAAGCCGAAGCTTGGCTGACGGTGATCGGCGACACCCGGCTCGCCCTGGCCGCCCGCCTCGGTATCACCGAGCCGGGTTGGGAGATCGGCGAAGATGACGATCCCGAGCGGATCGCCCTCGGGTTTCTCTCGTATCTCCAGGACCAGCTGGTGACCGCGTTGATGGACCGGCTGTGACGAAGGAGGCGGCGGGGATACTGCTCGCTGCCGGTTCTTCCGAACCACTCGGCGAGCCCGTCCAGCTGGTGCACACCGCCGGCCGGCCCCTGCTGGAGGTCCTCGTCGGTCGCATGTCACAGTGGCTGAATCCCCTGGTCGTCGTGCTCGGCTGGCGGGCTGAGGAGATCCTCGCCGCGGTGGATCCCGGCCCCGCCGTCTTCATCATCAACTACGACTGGGAGCAAGGGGTCGGTTCTTCGATGCGGACCGGGCTCGACTACCTCTCGCGGGTGCGCATTCATCGTCCCGCCCTGATAGCTCTCGGCAACCAGCCGGGAGTGACCGAGGAGCACCTGCGGTCCTTGCAGGAAGCCCATGCCGGTGCGGTCACGCTGCCGGTGTACCGGTATGAGCCGGGCTACCCGATGCTCCTCGACCGCAGTCAGTGGGATCGGTTCATGAGCCGCGGGCTGGATCCGCTCGACATCGCTCTGGCGCACCCCGAGTGGGTGACCGAGGTCAGGCGCGATGATCGAGCTCCCCGTCGCATTCGCGTGCCCACTGACGTTTCCGAGGTGCTCTCTCGATTTGGCGCGGCCTAAGGGGCTGTGGCTAAATTGCCGGTGGGGGAAGGACCAGAAAGGAATCGCGTGGGTTCAATTGACACGATCGATGGCATGAAGAGGGCCGAAGCCCGCACCCTCCGCAAGTCGGGCGTCCGGACCACGGAGAAGCTCCTGAGACGAGCCGGTACCCGGTCCGGCCGGCGGGAGCTGGCTTCGGTCACCGGATTGAACGAGCGTCAGATTCTCGATTGGGTGAATCGGGCCGACCTCATGCGCGTGAAGGGCGTCGGCGAGGAGTATTCCGACCTGCTGGAAGCGGCCGGCGTGGATACATCAAAGGAGCTGCGCAACCGCAATCCTCAATCTCTGCTCGGCAAGATGACGCAGATCAACTCCAAGAAGCGCCTGGTGCGCCGCCTTCCCACCGAGGTGATGGTGAAGCGCTGGGTCGAGCACGCCAAGACGCTCCCGCCCGCGGTATCGCACTAGCCGTTCCCCGCCGCCGCGGCGGGCACCACGAGTGCTCGCCATTGGGCTACCGGCAACAAGAAAGCGCCCCGACCGGGGCGCTCTCCTGCTGATTCGGGCCGACGCTACTTGCTTGCGGCAGTCGTCTTCTTGGTGGCGGGCTTGCGGGTGGCCGGCTTCTTGGCAGCCGCCGTCTTGGTGGCGGGCTTGCTTGTGGCCGGCTTCTTGGCAGCCGCCGTCTTGGTGGCGGGCTTGCGGGTGGCCGGCTTCTTGGCAGCCGCCGTCTTGGTGGCGGGCTTGCGGGTGGCCGGCTTCTTGGCAGCCGCCGTCTTGGCCGGTGCCTTTGGGGCGGGCTTGGTCTCAGCCCGGAAGCTCTCCCGCCAGCTCCCGAGGACTCCCTCGAGCTGATCGCGCAGCTTCTCGACCTGATCCTGGATCTGGTCGAAGTCCATGCGCTCACCCAACTCCTCGACCATCTTGCGGTCGCCGAGCTTCTTGGCGAGCTTCTCGCCCTCTTTCACCCATGCGTCGAACTCGCGACGGGTGGCGTCACCAACGTCGCTCGTGATCTCCGTGAGTTTCTTGGCCGCCCAGACCGGCGCGCCGATCAGGGCGTACGCCGCCTTCTTGCCTTCCTTGGTTGTGACCATTGTCGGTCCCTCCTACGTTGTGTCGTTCTGGTCCAGGAAGCTGCGGTAGATCTCGAGCAGCGCCTGGCGCTGACGTGCCGTCAGTGCCGGGTCGTCATCGATTGCCTCAACCACCGACGGAGTCCCGTCGGGATGCTCCAGCAACCCGGCCCGAACGTACAGCGTCTCTGCCGAGATGGATAGCCCTTTGGCGATCCCTTTGAGGATCTCCGCCGAGGGCTTGCGCAACCCGCGCTCGATCTGGCTGAGGTACGGGTTTGAGATCCCCGCCCGTTCCGCCAAATTGCGAACCGAGATGGCGCTTCGTTCGCGTTGGGCTCGAATGAACTCGCCGAGTTCCGTGACCTGGTCCTTCATGTCAATTGCAATTGTAGCCCAAAGTGCTAGCAACAGCAAGCAGTTGCCGGCGGGCAGTGCTCGGCCCGATGTTTGGTACGAGAACCTCGAATTGGCCGGGCCTGCCGTTTCGCGGCTGCCAGTTCAGCTTTGGCGTTGTTGGTGCCAGAATCCCTCCATGATCATCGTGATGGCTCTCGATGCCACCGCCGAGCAAATCCAGGCCGTCGTCGATCGATTGCGGGAGGTCGGGGCCGATGCCCATGTCTCGCAAGGGCAGAGGCGGACCGTCATCGGGGCGGTCGGGGATCGGGGTGTTATTCAGCAACTCCCGTGGGAGGCCATGCGGGGAGTCGAGCGAGCCGTCCCGGTCCTCAAGGAGTTCAAGTTCGTGTCCCGCGAGTTCCAGGCCGCAGACTCGGTCATCGACGTGGGGGGAGTACCGGTCGGCGGCGGTCATTTCGCGATGATGGCCGGGCCGTGCGCGGTCGAGACGCGCGAGCAGCTCATGGCTTCGGCCGATGCGGTCAAGAAGGCCGGAGCGGTGATCCTGCGGGGCGACGCCTTCAAGCCCCGGACCTCCCCCTACTCGTTCCAGGGCCTGGGGGAGGAGGGGCTCCGGTACATGCGGGAGGCCAGGGAGCTGTATGGGATGCCGTTCATCGCCGAGGTGCTCGACCCGAGGGATGTCGAGTTGGTCTCCGAGTATGCCGACCTCATCAGGGTGGGGACTCGCAACATGGCCAACTTCACCCTGCTGCGGGAGATCGGCCGCCAGGACAAGCCGGTGCTGCTCAAGCGGGGGTTCACCGCCACCGTCGATGAATGGCTCAATGCGGCCGAGTACATCTACAAGGAGGGCAACCACGACATCATCATGTGTGAGCGGGGCATCCGCACCTACGAGCCCTCCACCCGCAACACACTCGACATCTCCGCCGTAGCAGTCGTCAAACGACTGTCCCACCTTCCCGTCATCGTGGATCCATCCCACTCGGGCGGGCACAGATACCTGGTGGCGCCCCTTGCCAAGGCGGCCGTCGCCATCGGGGCCGACGGTCTGCTCATCGACGTCCATCCTGCTCCCGAGACCGCCAGTGTCGACGGCGCCCAGGCGTTGCTTCCGGAGGACTTTGCCGAGCTGATGGACGAGCTGCGCAAGATTGGGAGCGCCGTCGGGGTGAGCATGTGAGCAGCCGGGTTGCCGTCCTCGGGACGGGGCTCATCGGCACCTCGGTAGCGCTCGGCCTGTCCGATGCCGGCTGGGATACCGTCGGCTGGGACCCGGATCGTGTCGTGATCGAAGCCGTCGAGCAGCTCGGCTCATTCGACGAGCTCGCCGATAATGCCGCCCAGGCGGTGGCGGGAGCGGACTTCGTCGTTTTGGCCGGCCCGCCTTCCAGCGTTCCCGAACTGCTCGGCAAACTGGACACCGACGCCCTGGTTACCGATGTTGCCGGAGTCAAGGCCGGCATCGTCGAGCCCGGCCGGAGACTCGAGCATTTCGTCTCCAGCCACCCGATGGCCGGGCGGGAGGTGTCGGGCCCGGCTGCCGCCTCGCCGTCGCTGTTTCGAGGCGCCGCCTGGGTGGTGATCACCGATCACGCCGACGAAGCTGATCTCGGCGCCCTCGAGAACCTCGTTGCCCAGCTCGGGGCCAGCCCCATTCGGATGACCGCAGCCGAGCACGACGATGCCGTGGCGGTGATCAGCCACCTGCCCCAGGTGCTGGCGGCGGCTCTCGTCGGCGAGGCAGCCGAGCACCCGGCCGGCCTCGGTCTGGCCTCCGGATCATTCCGTGATCTCACGAGGGTGGCGGCGTCCAGCCCCGGGTGGTGGACGGAGCTGCTCGTGAGGAACGGGGGGCCGCTGGCGGCGGTCATCGAGGCCTACGCGGCCAGACTGCACCGGTGGGCGACCGCCCTTCGAAGCAGCGAGCTGGACGTGGTCGGAGACACGTTGCACACCGCCAGCGCCGTCCGTCGGGCGATGGCGCCCCCCGCCGTGGGTGTGGCGGTAGCCCTTGCCGACCAGCCCGGTGAGCTGGCCAAGGTGGGCCGCGCCCTCGAGCGAAGCAAAGTGGACGTGCGCGATCTTCAGCTCCGTCATGCCACCTATGGAGGCGGAGGCATCCTCACGCTTTCGGTTCGTCCCGGCGAGGTTGAGACGCTCCGCTCGGCCTTGCACGACGAAGGGCTGTTGCTGGCCTAGGGCCTCGGGATCACTCGATCTCGCTGAGCCGACGCGAAGGCGAGAACAGATATCGAACAAGTGCCAGCGGCGGGATCGAAAGAGACGTGACCACGAGGGCTCCGGCCCAGGATCCGGTTGCGGCCAAGCCCACCAGCATCGGGATCGCGACCACGACCACCCCGGCCAGCAGCACCGTTCCCCAAAACCGGGCCACGATCCGGCCTCCGGCCCGATCGAGGCGGTCCATGCGCCGCCGGGCACGTTCACGCATGAACGGAAGATCGGACCGGGCCGACGCGGCCTTGAGCATCGACGGTGCCCTGAGACCAGGTTTTCGCGTTCTGTGGGGAACCTCACCGCCCCCGGTGGCCGTCACAGGCTCGAGACCAAAACACAAACGGGGTTATCACCATGAAACGTGCACTGTTCGCTGCCTTCGCAATGTTGCTCACCGCCTGCGCGCCGCTCGGGGTCGGCACCGGCGTTCCCGCCTTCGCCGCCGGTTTGGTGCGCTTCGATGCATGTGAGGACTATCTCACCCATGTGAAGACAGAGGCGAAGCGGATCGTCACTGCCTATGGGTTGGAGGGAGACTGGCACGGACCCGTCTGGTTCGGCGGTGACATGGTGGCGCTGGAAGGCGACGCCGTCGGCCCAGTTACTACGGCCTCGGCCGGCGCAGGCACAGGGCTCCAGGCGGGAGTGGACTACTCGACGACCAACGTTCAAGAAGCCGGTGTCGACGAACCGGATATCGTCAAGACCGACGGCGACTTCATCTACGCCATTGCCAACGGCACCCTCTATGTCGTCGACGTCACCGGCCAACCGGTCATCACAGATCGCCTGGTGCTGGAGAGTGGGTGGGGAGAGATTCTGCTGGCGGGCGACCGCATCATCGTGCTGTCCACTCAGTACGGCGGGCGGGGCTTCGCACCGGAGGCCGGCATCGTTGCCCCCGACTACTACCCATCCACCCCGGTTTCGGTTCTCACCGAGATCGACGTGAGCGACCCATTCGACATCCGGATAGAGCGGACGCTCCACCTCGATGGTGGCTACGTCAGCGCTCGCATGACCGGGGATGTTGCTCGCATCGTCATACGCGCGCACCCGACCGGCTTCCAGTGGCGTCATCCAGAGGGCGGTGGCCTGCTCGCCGAAATCAAGGCCAAGAATGCCAACCGGGACATCATCGACGCATCGACTTTGGAAAACTGGATCCCCTACTACGTCCTCGAGGAGGCCGGTGGGGCGGTCAGCGAAGGGCTCCTCGTCGCCTGCGACGATGCCTACCGGCCCCAGGAGTTCGCCGGGCTCGGGATGCTCACAGTGGTTACGGTCGACTTGTCCGATGGGCTCGAGCCCGATGCGGTGGGCGTGCTCGCCGACGGCGACACGGTCTACGCCTCGACCGACAGCCTCTACGTTGCCAGCCGCCAATGGGTCGATTGGAGCGAGCTGGCCGACGACGAGATAGAGGCCCGGGTCTCGGGTGAGTACACCGAGATCCACAAGTTCGATATCTCCGACCCGAACGCCACCATCTACCGTGCGAGCGGGAAGGTCGACGGCTTCCTCCTCAACCAGTTCTCGATGTCCGAGCACAACGGCTATCTGCGGGTGGCGACGACCAATCAAGCACCGTGGTGGGGTCGTGGCGAGCGGACCTCTGAGAGCTTCGTCACCGTGCTGGCAGACGGCGGCGGTGAGCTCGAGATAGTCGGCTCGGTTGGCGGTCTCGGCAAGGGGGAGAGGATCTTCTCGGTGCGCTTCATGGGCGACGTCGGCTACGTCGTCACGTTCCGCCAGACCGACCCTCTCTACACAATCGACCTCTCCGATCCCACCAACCCGACGGTGACCGGTGAGCTGAAGATCCTCGGCTACTCGGCCTACCTCCACCCGCTGGGGGACGGCCTGCTGCTCGGCGTTGGACAGGACGCGACCCAGGAAGGCTGGACGACTGGGACCCAGTTGTCGATCTTCGACGTGTCCGATCTGGAAAACCCGACCCGGATTCATCAATACACGATGAAAGACGGGTACAGCGACGTCGAGTTCGACCATCGGGCGTTCCTGTATTGGGAGCCGACGGCGACGGCGGTGATACCCGTCCAGCGGTGGGGATGGGATGAGCGAACTGGAAAGGACGACTACTTCGTCGGGGCCTTCGGGTTCGAGCTCGACCGAGCGGGCGGGATCCAGGAGCTCGGACGGATCGTTCATTCGAGTAACCCGGGCAACTCCTGGGCCGGCCAGATTCGCCGCTCGGTCGTGGTGGGCGGCACCGTCTATACCATCTCCGATCTCGGTGTCTCCGGCTCCGACCTGGCGACCCTGGCCGAAACCGGCTGGGCGGCGTTCTAGCACGAGCCTCCCGTCCCGGAGCTACGCTCGGCTGCGGCCGGCTGCCTGCGTAATCTGTGCGGATGTTCATCCGAATTGCCGGCGCCCAGCTCAACCAGGTGATCGGCGACTTCCCGGGCAACCGGGACCGCATCCTCGACGCCATGGCGTGGGCGCAGGACCAAGACGCCGACGTGCTGGCGCTCCCGGAGCTCGCCATCACGGGCTACCCGCCCGAAGACTTGCTACTGCGAGAGTCCTTCATCGCAGCCAATCTGGCCACATTGCGGGAGGTGGCTGCTGCCTCCGGCCCGATGCTGACGGTTGTGGGCTTCGTCGACCGGACAGATCCGGTTGCCATAGGAACACTCGAAGACTCGGCGGTTCGGTCCATCGCAAACGCAGCTGCCCTGCTCTACAACGGCGAGGTGCGCGGGGTGTACCACAAGGTGCATCTCCCCAACTTCGGGGTGTTCGACGAGGAGCGCTATTTCGTGCCGGGAGTCGATCCCAACCCGGTTTGGGGGGTCGGCGATGCCACCCTGGGCGTGTCGGTGTGCGAGGACGTCTGGGTCAACGACGGCCCTCCGCTGCTGCAAGCCAAGACCGGTGCCCAGATTCTCATCAACATCAACGCCTCCCCCTATCACTTCGACAAGCACCGGGAACGGCTGGCACTGCTGCAGCGGCACGTCGCTGCCGCCGGTGTCCCGCTCGTGTACGTCAACCAGGTGGGTGGCCAGGATGAGCTCGTCTTCGACGGGGGCAGCATGATTCTCGACGAGACCGGCAAGATCGTGTACCAGGCCCGCCAGTTTCAGGAGGACCGCTTCTGGGCCGACGTCGAGCTCGGCTTCACGACTCTCGAAGGCCTTCCGGGCGCTCCCGAGCATCTGCTTCGCGCCTCGGCGCCGGCGCCTCCCCCCGTCTCTGAGCCCCGGCTCGACGAGGACGCCGAGATCTACGCCGCCCTCGTCCTCGGGTTGCGCGACTACGTGCAGAAGAACGAGTTCCCGGGGATCGTCGTCGGCCTCTCCGGGGGGATCGACTCGGCACTCAGCGCTGCCATCGCCGTCGATGCGCTCGGGGGTGACCGGGTGTGGGGCATCTCGATGCCGTCCCGCTTCAGCTCGGAGGGCTCGGTCGTCGACAGCGAAGAGCTGGCGAGGCGGCTTGGATGCCGCTTCGACATCATCCCCATCGACGACATCTTCAGCACCTACCTGGGCTCGCTGGAGACTGCCTTTGCCGGCACCGACCCCGGAGTGACCGAGGAGAACCTGCAGGCGCGGATTCGCGGCGCCGTCCTGATGGCGCTCTCGAACAAGTTCGGGCCGATGGTGCTCACGACCGGCAACAAGTCGGAGCTTGCGGTCGGCTATGCCACCCTCTACGGCGACATGGTGGGGGGATTCTCGGTTCTCAAGGATGTCCTGAAGATGCGGGTCTACCGGCTGGCGGCCTGGCGCAACCGGGACGAGGAGGTCATTCCCGTGGCCATCATCGACAAGCCCCCGTCCGCCGAGCTACGCCCAGATCAACTGGATACCGACAGCCTGCCACCGTACGAGATCCTGGATGCCATCCTCGAGATGTACATCGAGCAGGACGAATCGAAGGGTGTGATCACGGCGTCCGGGTTCGACGAAGCCATGGTCGAGCGGATCACCCGGCTCGTCGACCGTAACGAGTACAAGCGCCGGCAGGCACCTCTCGGGGTCAAGATCACGACCAAGGCGTTCGGCAAAGATCGGCGGCTGCCCATCACGAACTGGTATCGCTCCAGTTAACCTGCCCGGCATGACCGTTGCTGCCCTTCCGTGGACCGGGGATGCCGAGGCGGACCGGCTGCTGGCCGACAACCCTCTCGCCCTCATGCTCGGCATGCTCCTCGACCAGCAGGTGAAGATGGAGTGGGCCTTCAAGGCACCCTATCTCCTGCAGGAGAGGCTGGGCCGGCCACTCGATGCCGGCGCAATCGCGGCGATGGATCCCGAGGCGCTCGTGGGGCACTTCGTCGAGAAACCCGCCCTCCACCGATTCCCGGGCTCAATGGGCAAGCGGGCCTATGCCCTCTGTGAGGCCATCGTCGAGGGCTACGAGGGCCGTCCCGAGCGAATCTGGCAGGAGGCTTCCGACGGCGCCGACTTCTACCGGAGGCTGCGCGATTTGCCCGGTTTCGGGGAAGCCAAAGCCCGCATCTTCATCAGCGTCGTCGGCAAGCGCCTCGGGGAGGCGCCCCCCGGGTGGGAGGACGAGGCGGCGGACTGGGCCTCGATCGCCGACGTGGACACCTACGAGAAGATCGAAGAGATTCGCATCGCCAAGCGGGCTGCCAAACAGGCGGCGAAGAAGCAACAGAACTGACCCGGTTGGGGCAACTCCTCAGCCGGAGGAAATCCGGCCGGGCTGCACAGCAACTCTCAGCCGGAGGAAACCCGGCCGGTCACCCAGTTCTCGACGACATCTGCCATCGCGTCGAGCGGCAACAGGCCGTGGCCGAGAACGGCGTCGTGAAAGCCCCTGATATCGAACCCGTCGCCCAGTCGCTCGGCGGCGTCTGCGCGAATGCGCTGGATTTCGAGCCGCCCGATCATGTACGCAAGCGCCTGACCCGGAATCCCGATGTAGCGGTCGATCTCATCTTCGACCGTGCGGACACTCATCGGTGAGTTGCGGGCCAGGTACTCGATGGCCTGCTGCCGGCTCCAGCCCATGGCATGGATTCCGGTATCCACCACCAGGCGTCCCGCCCGCATCGAGTCGAGCGCCAGCATGCCGATGCGTTCCAGATCCCCGCCGTAGAGGCCCATTTCGTCGGCGAGCCGCTCCGCGTAGAGCCCCCAGCCTTCGGCGAAGGCCGTGATCGACGCGTGCTTGCGGAACTCCGGGAGGTGATCCAGCTCCTGAGAAATGGCGAGCTGGAGGTGGTGGCCCGGGATGGCCTCGTGATAGGCCATCGCCTCGATCTCAAACCGGCCCCACTGGGTGGGGTCGGCGGTGTTGACGAAGAAGGTGCCCGGCCGTGAGCCGTCCAGCGCAGGAGGAAAGTAGAAGGCGATGGGGCCGCTGGGCGATTCGGCGACGACGCAGTCGGCTGCCGGCAGCCGGCCGAACCAATCGCCCATTTCCTTCCGGGCCTTGGCGACGGCGCTCTCCGAGGCGGACACGACGTCCGTGCCGGCCTGAAAGTGAAGATCCGGGTCATCCCGCAGTCGGCTGAAGATGTCGCTCAGGTCTTCCGTTCCCAGGACTCGCGCCCCGAGATGGCGATACTCATCGGCGAGCCGTTCCACCGCCTGCAGGCCGATCTCGTGGATCTCGGTGGCGTCCATCGGCAGCGACGTGTGCTTGTGGATGGCGCGGGCGTAGGTCTCCTCACCATCCGGGAGCCAGCAAACACCCGAGCGCTCCTCGGGCCGGGCCGCAGGGAGAAGCTCCTGCTCGAGGAGGTCCCGGTGGCGTCGCAGGGCCGGGCGGATGACGTCGCCGACAATCGCCTCCAGCCGGGCCTTCCAGGCAGCCGTCGCCGCCTCGTCGAACCCGGTGGGGACCCGCACCGCCAGCAACGGATCCTCGGCGGCGGGGACGCTCATCATGACGTCGAGCTGTTTGATCGTCTCGCCGACGGCGTAGCGCGGGGGAGTGCGTCCGGTGGCGATGCCCTCACGGAGGCGCTCACTCATCTCGTCCAACGCCCGGCCGACCTGGCGATACATCTCTTCGAGGTCTCCGGCGTGTCCCGGAGTCTCGATCGGGAACTGCGCAGCCATCACCGGCAGCAGTGAGTGGAACCCGATGATGTGGTTGACGGCCAGCTCCGCCTGCCTGGTCTCGGCTACCGCGGCATTGACCGAGGCTTCGAAGATGAGCACCCGGCGGGTGATCGTCTCCTCCTCGTCGAGCGAAGCCTCCTCGATCGCTTCGGCCCGCCCGACGAACTCTCGCAGCCTGGCGATCATGCGATCCTCGGCGTCGCGTGAGTACTCGTCGAAACGATCACCATGGCGGTGGTCGCCGAGGAGAAGTGCCGTGACGGGAGAGATTTCGAGTTGGTGCTCCCAGTATTCGTCGCCGAGAGCGGCCAGAGATTCGTTCACGGTAGCTCCTTGCTTCCCGCGCGGGGAGCCTAGGTCACGAGCACGTCTCGCCGCACCTCTTCGATGACCTCTTCCATGGACGGCATCGGCGTCGCCAGCATCGACCGAGCGAGCTCGACGTTGAGGGTGAGGTCGGAGGGACGGTCGGAGGGGCCCCGCTCCGGTACCGCCAGACCCGGGTCCAACCCGACGGCTGCGAGCAGCCGGAGCCCGAACTCGAATCGGGATGCCGACGTAGTCGCCCCTATGTGTAGGACTCCCGTCATCGTCGCCCCGGCGCACTCCCACACTGCGGCGGCCGCGCTCGTTACCGGGTAGAAATTGCGTCGTTCGTTCTCGTAGAGGTGAACTTCGGCGGCGGTGGCTGCCCTGGTCAAGATGAACGAGGAGAAGGCCCGCCGGTTCGCCCGGTCCCGGCCGACCAGCACGCTGGTACGGAGAACGAGCGGCGCGGGATGCTCGGCCAGGATCGCCGCCTCACCTGCCCGCTTGGATGCGCCGTAGGCGTTCACCGGGTTGGTGGGGGCTTCCTCGGCGTAGGGAGCATGGCGACCGTCGAACACAACGTCGCTCGAAAGCGCCACCAACCTGATGTCACGCCGGGCGGTGGCACGGGCGACGATGAGAGAACCGGCGACATTGACAGAATCGGCCCTCGTCGGGTCGGCGTCGGCATCGGCCGTCACGCTCACTGCGGCCAAATGAACCACGGCGTCGGGTCGAAAGCGGTCCAGTGCCCGCCCCACCGCTGCCTGATCGGTGACGTCGAGCGACCGTTCGCCGCGCGAGAAACCCATGGCCACCGGCTCGATCCCGGGTGGGACCCGTTCTTGCATGGCGGTGCCAAGGAAGCCGGTGGCGCCGGTGATCAGCACTCGCATGCCGGCGACTCTAGGGAACCGGTCGCCGATGCCGGCCCTTCCGGCCGGGCCGGCCGGAACCGCGTTCGGGGGAAGGCCCACTAATGTCGAGCACATGCGAGTGCTCATCGACGGCGTGCCCACCGACCCGGCCGCGGCGGCGATCTCGGTGTTCGATCTGGGGCTGCAGCGGGGGGACGGGCTCTTCGAGGTGGTGCGGTCCTATCGCGGCCGGCTCTTTGCTCTCGAGGCCCATCTGGACCGGTTGGAGGCGGGTGCCGCCAAACTCCGGTTGGAGCTTCCGGACCGGTCGGAGATCGCAGCTTGGATTCAGGCAGTGGCCGCCGACGGCGGCGACTGCTTCGTCAGGCTCGTCGTCACCCGGGGTGCGGCGCTGCCAGACATCGACGCGCCCGGACGATGCATCGTGGCGTGGGAACCGATGCCGGAGCCGAACAACGGCCTCAGGGTCCTGCCCGTCGAGGCTCCCTGGCATTCGGGTGGCATCGAGTGGGACCTGACGGGCGCGAAGACCATCTCCTACGCTCCCAACATGGCCGCCAGCCGCCGGGCGCAGCGCGCCGGATTCGACGATGCGCTGCTCATCTCCCGGGACGGCTGGGTGCTGGAGGGGCCGACCTGGACGGTTGCCTGGTTCATTGATGGCATGCTCGAGACACCGGCGATGGACCTGGGCATCCTCGCCTCGGTCACCAGATCCGAAGTCCTCAAGACCGCCGCCGACGTCGGGCTCGGGGTGGTGGAGGGACGCTGGACGATCCAACGGGTCGAAGCAGCCGACGAGGTGATAGCGCTGTCGACGCTCAAAGACGTTGCCCCGGTGGTGGCGGTGGGCGACGCACACTGGGAACCGGGTGACTCGACCCGCGCCCTGGCAGGCGCTTTCTCCGCCCGGGTGGCAGCCGCCCTTTGAGGGCGGGCGGCTCGTGAGCGCTGCCGGACGTGCGCTCGAGCTCATCGGGGCATTCGACCGGCTGTTCGAGGGCGCGGTCCTCGATCCATCATCGTGGGATGACCGGGCCTTTGCCGAATGGATGGAGGCGGTAATTCTCGACGGCGAGTCGCTCGACCGGGACGCCCTCAAGATCGTTCGGCGAGCGGTGCGGAGAGCCCAGCGCCTCCAGCGCTATTGGCTGCAACGGGCGGAAGGTCCCGACGACTGGCGCATGCGAGTCGACGAGACACTGGGCTCGGCCGGGTGGCGGCCCGCGCTCGACCTGGCCGAGTGGGGGATGGAACGCGATCCGGAACCCGAGCTCTTCGCCGAGATGGCCGAGCGATTCCGGGCGGTCAACTTCACACCGTTGCCGCTGACCTTCGAGGAGTGGGTGCAGCGGTCATCCGGCGAGCCCACCTAGGCCCGGACTACAGCAGGACGCTCGCGATCAGCAGGAAACCGGCAAACCCCACCATGTCGGTGACGAAGGTGAGGAAGATGTTGGAGGCCAGCGCCGGGTCGAGCCCGAGTCGGCGGAGCAGCATGGGGATTCCCGCCCCCGCCGTGGTGGCGATGGAGAGGTTGACGAAGACCGCCAGGGCCATCACCAGGGCTATCTCGACCTCACCGCCGCTGAGGACGTACGCCATCAGGCCCGACAGAAAGGCCATGGCAACGCCGAGGGTCAGACCAATCCGGGCTTCTCGCAGCAGGACCTTGGGGACCATCTGGCTCGGGACCTGGTTGATCGCCATCGAGCGGATCACCACGGCCAAGCTCTGGGCTCCTCCGTTGCCGCCCAGGAGCGCAACAACCGGCATGAGGGCCGCCAGGACAACGAACTCGTCGAAGACACCCTTCTGGCGCTCGATCGTGAGAGCGACGATGGTCGCAAGCACCAGGTTCACGGCGATCCACGGGAGACGCTTGGCGATCGATTCGATGACGGCGGTGCGGACCGTTTCCTCGGAACCGGCACCGACCATGACCGCCATGTCCTCGCTGGCCTCTTCCTGGATCGCCTCCAGCGCCTCGTCGACCGTCACGATGCCGAGCAGTCGATCCTCCTCGTCGACCACCGGGAGGGCGAAGAGGTTGTACCGCTGGATGAGATCCGAGACGACCTCCCGATCAGCCTCAGCGGGCACCTTGACCGGGTTTGGAACCATCGCTTGGTCGAGGCCCGTTCCGGGGCGGG
Organism: Acidimicrobiia bacterium; assembly: GCA_041619515.1. GTDB lineage: Bacteria > Actinomycetota > Acidimicrobiia > Spongiisociales > SHLN01 > SHLN01. Next base: position 29,136 of record JBFKDW010000008.1, on the reverse strand, counting down.
CAAACACGAGCTCCCGGAACGAGACCACCCCCTGGAGACGGCCGGCGTCGTCTGTCACATATACATACGAAAGATCATCGAGTGTCTCGTGCATCCTCCGCAGTGCTTCGATTGCTTCACCCGCCGTCATGCCCATGGGAAGGGATGCGACCTCGGTGGTCATCAACCCGCCGGCGGAGTCCCGCGGATAGGCCAGCAGGCGGTTGATCTCAACGGCAGCATCTGGTTCGAGATGCGCCACCAGGTCCTGCAGTTCGTCGGGGTCGAACTTGTTGAGAACATCGACGGCTTCGTCGGCGTCCATGTTCCCGACCATCGTCGCCGCCTCGGTTGCCGGCAGCTGGTTCAGCAGCTCGGCGGCGGCACCGTCATTCATCTCTTCGAGGATGCGGGCTGCGCTCTCGGTCTCGAGTCCGTCGAGGAATTCGAGGGCCACATCGGTGCCGAGGGCCTCGAGGATGTCGGCGGCGTCGTGAGGGTCGACCTCGGCGATTCTCTCCCACGCCTCGGGGTTGGCCTCGAGGTACTCCTCGGTGGTGTCCGGACGACGCTGAGCGACCTCTCGCAGGTTGCGAGCCAGCTGGCGCGGGCGGGGCAGGTTGAATCGCATGAACTACTCCAGGTTAGAAAGCGACGAGCCCCGGCGGGGGCCGAGGCTCGTCATTGTGCAGGTTCCCCAGGGGGGGTGAGGAGTTCCTGCCGGTTGGTAACGCCGGGGTCAGGCGTGTAAGCCAACCTCGCGTGAAGCATACCGTTGTTGCGGCCCATGCGAAACTGCATTTGGATCTCGGTTCACGAACAGGTGCGGTCCGGGCCGGCGTTCGCCGGGTACATGACGGCTCGGCTCCTAGTCTCCACTCCATGCCCGACATCAAGCTCACGCAGTACTCGCACGGATCCGGTTGAGCGTGCAAGCTCAGCTCCGCTGAGTTGGCGCAGGTCCTGCGCCCCCTGCACGATCTCGATGTGACCCGGCATCCCGCCGTCCTGGTCGGCCTCGACCGGCCCGACGACGCCGGGGTGTACCGGCTCGCCGACGGGACCGCCCTCGTCCAAACCGTGGACTTCTTCACCCCGGTGGTCGACGATCCGTTCGATTGGGGCCGCATCGCCGCCGCCAATGCCCTGTCGGACGTGTACGCCATGGGCGGAGTCCCGCTGACCGCCCTCTCGATCGTGGGGTGGCCCAGAGAGGAGCTGTCGCTGGAGTTGCTCGGAGACGTCCAGCGGGGCGGCGCTTCGGTGCTGGCCGAGGCAGGCTGCACCCTCATCGGGGGCCACTCCATTGACGACCGGGAACCGAAGTACGGCCTGGCAGTGACCGGCACGGTCGATCCGGACGTCATGATGACCAATCACGCCGCCCGGGTGGGGGACCGCATCGTGCTCACCAAGCCACTCGGGACCGGCCTGATCTCCACCGCCATCAAGCGGGGCGTGGCCACCGCCGAGCAGATCGAGGCGGCCGTGGAGGTCATGACCGCCCTCAACCGATCGGCGGCGGAAGCCGCCGTCGCTTGCGGGGTCAGAGCGGCCACCGATGTGACCGGGTTCGGCCTGCTCGGGCATCTGGCGGAAATGCTCGAGGCCTCACAGGTCGGCGCCACGCTGGATCACCGCCGGGTGCCCCTCCTCCCCGGGATAGGGGATCTGGCCGCCGCCGGAGTGGTTCCCGGCGGCACACGTCGCAACCTGGCGGCGGCCGGGCATGTCACCCGTTTCGGGGACCTCGATGAAGTCGATCAAATCGTCCTAGCAGACGCGCAGACCAGCGGCGGCCTGCTGCTGGCCGTGGCGCAGGACCGCTGCAACGACCTGGTGGCCGCCCTCGAAGAAGCCGGAACGTCAGCCGCGGCGGTAATCGGTGAGGTCGTGGACGGCACCGGTATCGGCGTCGTGTAGCCGGTCCGGGTCTGACGCCGGCCCGGCCTTCGTAGACTCCCGGCCATGGGTATTCGCAGAGTCGCCGGGGTTTCGCTGGCGGGCTGGGCGCTGTGGAGGGTGTTCGGCCCGGTGACCCGTCCGCGATCACGCGGCCCGCAGGTACACCCGCTGCCGCTTCCCGGCCGCACCGTGTTCGTGGGGAGCAAGGAGTTCCTGGTTCGCGAGACCGGGCTGCCTTCCGCCGAGCCCGTCGTGCTCATCCACGGATGGGTTTACGACAGCCTGGCCACCTTCTGGAGCCTGGTGCCGCTCCTCTCGGACCGGTTTCGGGTCATCATGGTCGACCAGCGGAACTACGGGGGCTCGAGCAGGCTGTACGAGGACTACGAGATCGAGACGGTGGCCGACGAGGTGGCAGCCGTGCTCGATGCGCTCGAGGTTCGCCAAGCCACCGTCTTCGGCTATTCGATGGGCGGAATGGTCACCCAGGCGCTGGCGCGCCGGCACCCTGGCCTGGTAGCCCGGGCGGTCCTCGCGGCTACCGCCGCCAAGTCGTTGCGGCATCCGGTGCGAGACGCGGTCGGCATGGTGCTGCTGCGGATTCTCTGGAAGGTCGGCAACATCGAGGGGGCCCGCATCTCGCGGTCGGTCCTGAAGAACGCCGGGGCGATCGGTCCGGAGCACGATCGGTGGCTGTGGGACATGATGCTGGCGCGGGACCCGGAGCTCAACATGCGGGCGCTGCGAGCCATCAAGCGCTTCGATTCACGCCGCTGGGTCGGACAGCTCGCACCCCCCGTGCTCGTCATCATCCCGACTCACGATCAAATCATCCCCGCCGGCGTGCAGTACGAGCTGGCTGGATTGCTCAAGGATCCGTCGGTGGTCGAGCTAGCGGCCAGGCACGAGGCGATATTCACCCATGCATCGGACATCGCCGACGCCGTCGTCGAGTTCGTCGAGAAGGCTCAGTAGCTCTCGTCGTTGAGGTACTTGTAGACCGCCAGGCCGATAACGGCGACGATCAGCAGCAAGAAGATCTTCTTCATGGGAGCAGTCTAGTGAGATGCGGGACCTCCGAACCGCGTCCCGCCGCGACGTACCGGCCGGCCACGTCGATTGCCCGCTCGAGGCTTGCGACCGTGGCGAGGCCATCGGCGAGACCGGCGGTGACGGCGGCGGCGAAGAGGTCGCCGGCTCCGGTGCTGTCGGCCGCCGGGCGAGGTGTTGGGGACAGCTCAACTGTCGAACCGTCGGGCTGATACACGACAACGGCTCGCGGTCCATCGGTCACGATGACCGTCGGCCCACCGCCGGCGGTGGACATCGCCTCGGCCGGATCGGGGTGCTCGCCGGCCGACCACAGCAGAAGGGTCAGGTCGGCCGTGTCGGGTCCGGTGCGATCGGTTCCCACGATGGGGAGGTTGCGCCCGGCCGCCTGGCGGATGGTGGCGGAGCCGGCCTCGCCGCTGTACCCGTCGACCATGACGATCTCGATCCCGTGCCAATCGGGCACGGGAAGCCAAGTCACCGACGAGTAGTCGCTACCGATGATCGTTCGTTCACCGTCGGGTGTGACGATGATGCCGTTGGCGGCGGTGATTCCATCCCGGCCGACGAAATCGGCGGGCAGCCGGATGCCTCGATCCTCGAAATCCGCTGCCACCCAGCGGCCGAGCGGGTCATCCCCGACGGAATTGCCGGCCGCCATGACGTCGAAGCCCCAGGCCGCCAATGCCACCGCCACATTGCCACCGCCGCCGGCAGCAACCACAGAGACCGACGCAGCGGGGACATCCTCGCCGGTTTGCGGGACTCGAGGAACGGCGAAGACGATGTCGGGGACGAGAGAGCCGTAGACGAGCACTGCCACGACTTCAAAACTAGAGCAGGAGCCCCGGCCCGGCCGTCGCGTGGGCCCAGCCACCCCAGGCGTGGACGCGAAACGGGCCCCCTGGCGGGGGCCCGTTCGTCTAACTCGGCTGGTTGTTCAGCCGACGCCGTGCACCCCTGCCACCGGGAACCACCCGGCGGTTCCCCAGACGTACTGGACGTCGGTGGGGGCGGGGTCGCCGCCGCTGGCGTTGGTGTTTGTCAGGTAGACGGTGGTGTCCGAGGACCGGAAGATGCCCGCGGTATCGACGCCGTCCCTGTTCCAATCGCCGGCCACGAAGCTGTCCGATGCGATGCCGAAGAAGAAGTTGTCGGCTGTGGTGGCCACTGCGCCCGGCCCGACCGGGGTCTCGTTCGTGTAGTACACGAATCCGGCACCGGGTCCTTCCGCACGGTAGAGGAACACGGCGTCCGAGCCGTCTCCGTCTCCGTCACCGCCGAAGGCGACGTCACCCCCGACTCCGAACCAGAAGTCGTAGTCGGTGGGAACCGGAGCACCGCCGCTGCCGTTGGTATCGGTCAGGAAGATGTGCCCCTTGCGGTTGATGCCGAGGGTGTCGATCCCGTCACCGTTCCAGTCGCCGACGAACACCTCGTCGTTGGGAATCCCGAAGAAGAAGTCGAAGTCGGCGACCGCAGATCCGCCATCCGGAGGCAGCGTGTTCGTCATGTAGGCGAACCCGCCACCCGGCCCCTGACGCCATGCGCCCGGAGTATCCAGCCCGTCGCCATCCCAGTCTCCGAAGATGGGGATGTCGCCGGGGATTCCGAAGAAGAACGTGTAGTCGGGATTGCCGGGCACTCGAATGTGCCAGCGGCCGTTTGGCTCGACCAGCAGGACATCATCCGCCATCAGCGTGGAGACACCTTCGATGGCTCCGACGTCGCAGGCTGGACCGTCGGGCCGGGCGGCGCCGATCTGGTCGACGGTCAGCCCGCAGTCGCCGCCGGCGTCGATGGCATCGCTGCCGGCGTTGAGGGGATGATGCTCGGTGGTCTCGCCGTAGAAGCCGAGGGCGCCCGGCATGGGGTCGGAGCCCGGCGGGAGATCGGTGGCGTCGCCCCCGTAGACACACGGCGTCAACACCGATCCGACCAGGTTGAACCCACCACTGTCGAGAGGTCCGGAGCAGTCCTTGCCTGATCCGCCGGTGTTGCCCCACAGGATGGTGCCGGTGAGGGTCACTGTCGGGACACCGATCACCCGGACGCCGCCACCTTCGTTGGTGGCGTCGTTGGTGGCGATCGTCGAAGAGAACACCGAGAGGCTGCCCGACGTGAGGAAGCCGCCGCCCTGGGTCGATGCCGTGTTGGCGCTCACCGTCGTGTTGGTGACGCTGAGCGTGCCGGCGTTGGAGATCCCTGCTCCGGCCGATGCGGAGTTACGGGTTACCGAGGAGGTGGTGATGTCGGCGCTCGTCGTGAGCCCGACAGACAGGCCGCCTCCCTCGTTGGTGGCGGAGTTCCCGTCGATCACCGAGCCTCGCACCTGGAGGATGGACGAATCGCCGTCGAGGGCAATAGCGCCGCCCGAGGAGTCCGTCGAGTTCCCCGAGAGGGTGCTGTCGGTCACGACCAGCGTGCCGGAGGTTCGTATCCCTCCGCCACTGGCGACTGCGTCGTTGCTGTCGATGAGTGACCCGCCGATGGTGGCGTCGGAATCCTGGTTGCGGATCCCACCGGCGCCTTCGGCTGCGGAGGTATTGAAGGACACCTCGCTGTCGGTCACCGTCAGGTCGGCTTTCACGACGTCTGCGGCGAAACTGATGTTGAAGATTCCACCACCACCGAGACCGGAGGCGTTGACGGCATCGTTGAGTGAGACCAGTGAATCGGTGATCACGGCCGTGCTCCCGGTGCCGCCGAGCCCGTTGTTCAGGATCCCACCGGCTGCCGAGGCGTCGTTGCTGGTCACTTCGGAGCTGGTCACCGTCAACGTCCCGCCGGAGGTGTTGTGGATACCGCCGCCGGCGTCGGTCGCGACGTTGCCGGTGATGACGGAGGTGTCGACCGTCAGCGTGCCGTCATTCCACAGCCCGCCGCCGCCGCCGGTGACGCCGGTTGCGACGTTGCTGTCCACGACCGAGGAGCTGTTGACCGTCATCGTGCCGTTGTTGTAGGCGCCTCCACCCTGGCCTGCCGTGTTCGGCAGCGCGGGGGTTCCGAGCATGACCCCGGAGAGGGTGACGGTCCCGTTCGAGAAGATCCCACCGCCGTTGGTGACTGCGGTGTTGTCGGTGATGCTTCCGCCCGAGATGGTGAGGATCCCGCCGTTGTAGATACCGGCACCGGTGTCGGCCGAGTTGCCGGTGATGGTCGAGTCGGTGACGTTCACGGTGGCGCCACCGATGAAGAGCCCGCCACCGAGGCCGGAGTTGGCGGGCGATGTGTTGACACCGCCGGAAATCGTCACGTTCTGGAAGGCGACGGTGCCGCCCGTGCTCACGGTGACTACGGGGCCGGTGTCGGCGCCACCTCCATCGATGGTTGCCCCTGCCGCGGTTTCGGCACGGATGACGAGCGGCTTGTTGACATCGAAGTTGCCCGTGCAGGTTGTCCCATCTGTGATGATGATGTTGTCGCCGCTCGTGGCGCCATTGATCGCTGTCTGCAGGTCGTCGGTGCTGCAGTCGACGGCCACGTCGGCCGCGAAAGCACCGCCGGTGGGGAACACGAGCACGGTAAGCATGGTCACCAGTGCCGTGAGTAGTGAGAGGTTGCGTCGGTTCCGTACCTGCGACATTGATATCTCCGTGAGTGATGGGATCTCGCCGAGGACGGCGAGGAGGGGTTCTTCCCCCTCCGACATGGTACGCGCGTCCGGCGGGATTGCTGTTGCATTCGGCGAGGTTTTCTGGGAAATGGTCACTGCACTAGCCAGAGTCCGATGGTTGTGCAGGTCGGTAACCTTGGCCGAGCTATGAGCCGCTTTGCAAGAGTCGCCTGGCTGACCGTGGGAGTCACCGTGTTCGTCGTCCTGTGGGGCGCCGTCGTGCGCGCCACCGGGTCGGGTGCGGGGTGCGGGAACAACTGGCCGACCTGCAACGGCGAGGTGGTTCCGCTGAGCGGCTCTGCCGAGACGGCGATTGAGTTCGTGCACCGGGTGAGCAGCGCCGGGCTCGGCGTTCTCATTCTCTACCTGCTCATTTCAGCCGTGCGCACGTTCCCATCCGGGCATCGGGTCCGCCGCGCTGCCACCGCCACGTTGATACTGGTGATCGCCGAGTCGCTGATCGGTGCCGGGCTCGTCCTGTTCGAGCAGACCGGCGATTTCGAGGGCGTGAGCCGGGCGTACTGGCAAGCGGGCCATTTTGCCAACACGCTGCTATTGCTGGCGGCGGCGACCCTCACCGCCTGGTGGTCCGCGACCCCCGGGCCCGACAGCACTGTGATTCCGACGCTTCGCGATCGCTGGCTCTTGCTGAGCGCCCTCGGGTCGATGCTCCTCGTCGGGATCAGCGGCGCCATCGCCGCCCTGGGTGACACGCTCTTTCCGGTCGACTCGTTCGTGGCCGGCCTCGAGCGGGAGCTGTCAGCCACCGCCCACCTGTTCGAGAGGCTGCGCATCTACCACCCGGTCATCGCAATCGGCGCGGCCCTACTGGCCGTGTGGGTGGCCAACCAGGTGGCCGAGGGCCGCGGCGGCAGCATCGCCCGCCTCTCGCGACTCGTCGGCGTACTGGTGTTGGGACAACTGGTGGTTGGGACGGTGAATGCGCTTCTGGCAGCCCCCGTCTGGATCCAGCTCGCCCATTTGCTGGTGGCGGATCTCGTCTGGATCGTGCTGGTGGTGCTGGCAGCCGATGTTCTGATACCGAGCCGATCGGAGGTCCCGGCGTGAGCGCCGCCGGAGTACGGGTCACCGACCCCAGGGCGGTCCCACGGACGGCCATCGGCAAGGTAGGGGCATATGTGGCGCTCACCAAGCCGCGCATCATCGAGCTGCTGCTGGTCACCACCGTACCGGCGATGATTCTCGCCGAGCGGTCGTGGCCGGGAACCTGGCTGGTGCTCGCCACCCTCGTCGGTGGCGCTATGTCGGCCGGGGGCGCCAATGCCATCAACAACGTGATCGATCGCGACATCGATCAGGTGATGGGTCGCACTGCCCACCGGCCGATGGCGACCCACAAGGTCGCTCCCGCCCGCGCCCTCACCTTCGGGATTCTGCTGGGCGCCGGCGGCTTCGCCTGGCTGTGGATGACCGTGAACCTGCTGGCGGCTGCATTGGCGACGGCCGCCCTGCTGTTCTACGTCTTCGTGTACACGCTCTGGTTGAAACGGTCATCCAGTCAGAACATCGTCATCGGCGGTGCCGCCGGTGCCGTGCCGGTCCTGGTCGGGTGGGCGGCGGTCAGCGACTCGCTGTCGCTGGCGCCGTGGCTCTTGTTCGCGATCGTGTTCTTCTGGACGCCGCCGCATTTTTGGGCGCTGTCGCTGAGATACCGGGATGACTACGAGCAAGCCGGGATTCCCATGCTCCCGGTGGTGATGGGGGAGAAGGCGACGCTGGACAGCATCTTCCTCTACAGCCTCCAGCTGGCCGCTCTCACTCTCGTCCTGTTCCCGGCCGGTGACATGAGCTTCTTCTACCTGGGGGCGGCCGTCGCGCTCGGCGCCGGGTTTGTCGGGGGGGCGCTGCGGCTGCGTTCCCATCCGGACGAAGCGATGCGCTTCTTCGGCTACTCGAACGTCTACCTGACACTGCTGTTCGGCGCCATCGCCGTCGACGGGCTCTTCTTCTGAGGTAGGCGGCTCCGAGAGGGCCATGCCGGGCTATGGCGTTCTGGCCGTGGCGGGGCTACACTCGTCTTCCTGATGACGACCACCAGCTACTTCGCCTTCTTCTTTACCGGGTCCCAGCCCGGGTAGAGGTCGCGCGATACACCACCACTACCCGGAGCGAGGGCTCCGGGTTTTTTGATGCCCGGGCCCCACGAGGAGGACCCATGGAGATGAAGGCGCACAGAAATGGCAGCGGAGGCGGAACCTCCGTGCGGGTCGGCAACGTGGTGATCGGCGCCGGTGCGTTCACCGTGATCGCCGGCCCGTGCGCCGTGGAGTCCGAAGCCCAGATCATGGAGGCGGCGGCATTCATTGCCGAAGGGGGCGCATCGATGTTGCGCGGCGGGGCCTTCAAGATTCGGCGGTCGCCCTATGACTTCCAGGGCCTCGGTGCAGAAGGTCTCGAGTACCTGCGCCGGGCCGGGAACGCCCACGAGCTTCCCGTAGTCAGCGAGGTGACCGAGCCCGACGACGTTCCGATTGTCGCCGAGCACGTCGACATGCTTCAGGTGGGGGCTTCGAACATGCAGAATTTCGTGCTGCTGCGGGCAGTCGGCCAGAGTGAGCGGCCCGTCCTCCTGAAGCGGGGACCTTCTGCGACCATCGATGAATGGCTCCTGGCTGCCGAGTACATCCTCAACGAGGGCAACATGGACGTCGTGCTCGGCGAACAGGGGATCCGGACCTTCGACACCAGGACGGCCAGCACACTCGACATCAGCTCGGTGCCGGTCGTCAAGCAGCTCAGCCACCTTCCCGTCATCATCGACCCCTCCCATGCGTCTGGAGCGAGTGCAATCGTGGCGCCCCTGGCGCTTGCCGGCCGGGCGGCCGGCGCGGACGGCCTGATGATCGAAGTGCATCCGGCACCCGACGAGGCGCTCACCGAGGGCCCGCATCAGCTCGACCGTGAGGAATACCTTGCCTTGATGCACGCACTCGGCATCGTCCGGCTGCGGGCAGATATCGACCTCGTCGACCGGGAGATCGTGCGCCTGCTCGCTCGCCGCGTGAAACGGGCCGTGGAGATCGCCCACATCAAGGTGGAGGAGAACATCCCCCTGCGCTCGCCCGACCGCGAGGTCGATCTGCTCGCCGATGTGCGGGAGGAGGCCGAGAGGCTCGGCCTCGATCCCAAGACCGTGCATCGGCTCTTCGAAGAGATCCTCGACTACTCGCGTTTCGAGCAGCGGCGGGCGGTCGATGCTCCCGACGAAGATTCCGCCTGACCCCAGGTAGCGTGAGGCCATGGAGCCATCTCCGCCCGGAAGAGCTGCCAGAACCCGGCGGGCAGCACGAGAGTCCTCACAGGCGGTCGCCCGGCGGGTCGACGCGTTCCTGTCGGCCAAGGGCCCTCGGTTCCGGGCGCTGGCACTGACCCACGCCTTCAATGCCGCCGGGGACACCCTGGTGGCGGTGGCGCTGGCCGACGTGCTGTTCCTCACGCCCGATCCCAGCGAAGCCCGTAGCAACGTGGTGCTCTACCTGGCGGTGACGCTGGCTCCCTTTGCCGTGATCGGCCCGGTGCTCGGCGGGTTGTTCGCACGGTTCCCCATCGCCTACCGGCGCGGGCTCGGCGCTGCGTCGGCCTTGCGCGCCGTGGTGGCGGTGTTGATGGTGCTGAACCTCGACAACGACCTGGTGCTCTTCCCGCTGGCGTTCTTCATGCTCGTGCTCTCCCGAGCTCACGGCATCAGCCGCAACGCGCTGTTGCCGGTAGCCCTGGAGGGGCCGCACGAGCTGGTGGCCGCCAATGCCCGCATGGCCAAGATCGGGGTGGTCTCGGGAACCGTTGCGGCGGTGGTGGGCGGCACCCTCGCCACCGGCTTGGGCGCGATCTCCGAGGATGTCGGGAGCAGATCGGCCCTGCTGGTTTCGGTGGTGGCATTCGCAGTCTCTGCGGTGGCCGCACAGGGAGTACCGTACCCGCCCCGGCCCGAATCCCAGGGTGTGCGGCGAGGCCTGCTGCGGGTGGGCCGCTCGGTCCGACTCGCTCAGCTGGCCACCGCCGGCGTCCGGTTCGTCAACGGGTTCCTCCTGTTCCTGCTTGCCTTCGCGTTTCGCGACGAGCAAGCGGGCCTGCTCGACTTCGGCTTTCTGCTCGGTGCCGCCGGGGTCGGGTACTTCCTGGGAGCCGTGATCGCCGCCTGGCTGGAACGGATCCTCCGGGAAGAGCCGATGGTCGTTGCCGCTCTCGCCATCGAGGCAGCCGCCGCCTTCATTGCCGCCCAAGCGTTCGGGCTGGTGGCGGGGGCGGCGCTGGCCGCCGCCGCAGGGTTCGCCTGGGGAGTGGCCAAGCTCGCCTTCGACGGGCTCCTGCAACGGTCGGTTTCCCACGAAGACCGGGGCCGCGCCTTCGTCCGCGCCGAGACGTTGTTCCAGTTGTCATGGGTGTTCGGAGCGCTCATCCCTACAGCCGTGACCATTCCGTCCGGGGCCGGCCTGGCCGCGGCGGGGGTGCTGGCACTCGGAGCCCAGACGCTGTATGTGGCAGGGTTGATCCGGCCCCGGACCAACTCGACGCCCGCCTCCTGACCCGCGCGGACCTTCGGGCGGGTGCGGGGTAGTGCGCAGCGTTGGGAACCGGCGGACGATGATCGGCGTCAGATCCGGACATGAGACACGATGAGCCGCGGGATCGATTCGAAGCGCTCGTGGCCGAAGTGCACGACCCGCTTGCTCGTTACCTGGCCAGACGCGCCTCGCCGGGTGACGCCGAGGAAGTGCTCGGCGACGTGCTCCTCGTGCTCTGGCGCCGGCTCGACGACGTGCCGGACCGGAGCCCGCTGCCGTGGTGCTACGGCGTGGCCCGGCGCTCCCTGGCCAATCGACGCCGGAGCACCCGGCGCCGGACACAGCTGACCCGTCGACTGGAGACACAACGTGCGGCACGGTACGACGAAGCCGGAGCGCACGAGTATCCCGAGCTGGTGTCGGCGCTTGCCGCCCTCCCCGACCGGGACCGGGAGCTCATCCGATTGTGGGCCTGGGAGGGGCTCGAGCCCCACGAGATCGCGGCGGTGGTGGGGGCCACTCCGAATGCAGTCAGCTTGCGTCTCTCCCGTGCCAAGAAAAAGCTCGCACAGCACATTGCCCGACAGAGCGGGGCCGGTGCCGGACACAAAGGGCTCAAAGACACCGGAGCATCGCCGTGAACGACCAGCTGCGTGGGCAGATTCGCAAACTCGATCCGATGCATCCAGGTGTGCCCGTTGAAGCGCCGATTTCGGCCCGTCTGGAGGACATCATGACAAGCTCTTCGCCCCTGCCGACCCGCAATCGACCCACCCGCCGCTCCCTGGCGCTGGCCACTGCCGCCGCGGTTGTCGTCCTGGCAGTCGCCGTCCCGGCCCTTATTCGGGATTCCTCACCAGAGGCGCTGGCCGGCCCTCCGCTCGAGCTGTCGCTCGGTGAGGGGCCGGGAATGGCGATGTGCATCGAGTTCGACGTCGCCATCCTGGCCCAGGCCGAGGTGGCTTTCGAAGGCACCGTCTCGTCGGTCGACGGGGAGACCGTTGCGTTGGACGTGGATCGCTGGTACCGGGGAGGCGACGCAGCCACGGTGTCGCTGACCGCCCCCGGCGGCTTGGTCGCCCTCATCGGTGGGATCGACTTCGTCGCCGGCAACCAGTACCTCATTACCGCGACCGATGGCGTGGTCGGTTACTGCGGCTACAGCGGGCAATCGACGCCCGAGCTGCGCAGCGCCTTCGATTCGGCCTTCACGAACTGAGAACCGGGGTGGAAACCTTTCTCCTAGGAGGAGCAACCTAGGCTCTCCCCGTGCATCCCATCTCGTTCCTCTCCGATTTCGGGCTCACCGATGAGTTCGTCGGGGTGGTCCACGGGGTGGTGGCTCGCATCGAGCCTCGACTGCGGGTCATCGACGTCACCCACGGCATCGACCGGGGAAACGTGCGTGCGGGCGCGCTGGCCCTCCTGCGGGCCGTCCAGTACCTCCCGGAGGGGGTGGCCCTGGTCGTCGTCGACCCCGGCGTTGGCACGGGGCGCCGCCCGATAGCTGCCGAGACCCCGTGGGGGCACTTCGTCGGGCCGGACAACGGCGTGCTGGCACCGGCAGTTGCGATGGTGGGAGGCGCCTCGGCGGTGGTCACCCTGGAGGATGAACGGTTTCGGATTCCCTCCCTGGGTGGGAGCACGTTCGACGGCCGCGATGTCTTTGCCCCGGCGGCTGCGGTGCTGGCTTCCGGACAGGCTGAGATCGGCGACCTCGGATCCACCCTCGCCAACGACTCGCTCACGCCGCTGCTGCTGCCTCTGGTCGAGCCGGAGGGCTCGGGAGTGCGAGGCGAGGTTTGGTGGCTGGATGGGTTCGGCAACTGTCAAACCAACATCTCACCGGATGACCTGGCCGGCCTCGGAGCTGCCCCGGGCGAGGATCTGGTGCTGGGCGTCGGTGCGACGGAGCATGAAGTGCCGTGGGTGTCCGCCTACGGAGACGTCGAGCCGGGGCAGCCGCTGGCGCACGTCGACTCATACGGTTTGCTGGCGATCGCGATCCGTGAGGGCAGTGCCGCCGAGCGCCTCAACCTGACTGAGGGTCATCAGGTGGTGCTCAAAAGACCTGGATGATCTTGATGAGCGCCGCCACGACGATGATCACCAGCAGCACGACGACGACGATGGTGGTGACGGGACGCATTGGTAGGAAGGCTACCGGCGCCCGGGATCGTGCAATCCCCGAGGTTTCCTCAGCCGCTGACCTTCAGCCGCAAGAGCGCCGGTGTCAGCTTGGCCTGGGACAGCTTGCCCTCGTCGATGACCGAACCGTTGGGAGCGAGGACGACGGGAACCCGCGTCGAGTACTCGTCGTAGATGTCGTCGTCATCGAAGATGTCGACCTCGCGCACCTCGATGCCGAGCTTTGAGGTTGCTCGATTCAGGGTCTCGGCTCCCGCCTCGCAGAGGGGACAGTTGTCCTTCGTGATGAGCTCGACGTAGAGGCTATCGACCATCATCAAACCTTCCGTTGCACCCAGCGTAGAGGGTATGGCCAGGCGTGTCAGCTGGCCCGCTTTCCGGAAGCTCTCGCCAGGTAGAAGCTGCAGATTTGAAGCTCGGTGGAGAGATCGACGCGACGCACGTCGACGTGGTCGGGTTTCGACAGGACGGTCGGCGCGAAGTTGAGGATCGAGGTGATGCCGGCTTGCACCATGATGTCGGCTACCTCCTGGGCGGCATTGGCCGGTGTTGTGATCACGCCGATCGAGAGCTGGCGGTCCCTGACTGCGTCGCTCAGAGCGCTCAGAGGCTCGATCACCCTGCCCGCGACCTTCTTGCCTATCTTGGCGGGATCGATGTCGAACAGGCCGAGCACGGCGAATCCGCGCTCACCGAATCCGCGGTACTTGGAGAGTGCCCGGCCGAGGTTCCCCATCCCGACGATGCACACCGCCCAGTCCTTGGTCAATCCCAGCTCGCGGCCGATTTGATAGACGAGGTGGTCGACGTCGTAGCCGACGCCCCGTGTTCCGTACGAGCCGAGGAAAGAAAGGTCCTTACGGACCTTCGCCGAGTTGACTCTCGCCAGCTCGGCCAGGCTCTCGGATGAGATCGTCTGCTTGCCGTACTCACCCAGGCACCGCAGGTAGATGGGGAGTCGTTGCACTGTGGCAGGAGGTATGCCCTTCATGCCGGATCGGTCAGGCGGCGCTCATCCGATATGGCGACGAAGCCACGGCCGGGACAGGCCGTTCGAGGTGCGGCACAAGCCGGATAGGGGTGCACTACCCAGAAAGCATAGGGCGGTCACGTCGTGTCGGAATCCGCGGTCTCGAGGCGGTTGAGTGCCACCAGGAACATGATGAACAGAATGGCCGATCCCAGCATGAAGCTGAGTGCCGTGACTCGAACCTCGAAGAAGTTGAGACCGTCGATAACGGCGGGGCGCGGTCCGCGCGGCGCGTAGATGACGAACAGGAGGCTGTTGAGAAATGTCCATCCGAACAGGGCCGCGCCCGAAATCAGGAAGGCGAGCTTCTTGCCCAGATTGGTGTACACGAGCAGGTAGACGCTCCCGTAGAACACGATGATCGACCCGATCGTCACGAACAGTCCGCGGAAGACGACGCTCTCGGGCAGAGTGATGTCGATCAATCGAGGCTCCTTTCGAACTCGACGATGAGGCGGATGTCGGCCTCCGAGAGAACAGCGCCGAACCCCGGCATCCAGCCGCGGCCGATGCCATTCACACCATACGGTTGACCGTTCTCGGATCCGTCGACGATGAACTCGTAGTGATCTTCGAAGTCCGGGAACTGAACGATGGAGCGGCCCTCTCGCAGGGAAGGGCCGAGCGCCCCGGAGCCGGGAGCGAGGGTGGCAGCGGGTCCTGCGGAATACCCGGCGGTGTGGCAGCGGGCGCAGTAGGCCGAGTACAGGCCGTACGCCCGTTGCGCCGTCTCGATGTCGCCCCCGAACGTGCTCTCGGCGAGGGCCTCGAAGTCGACGGTGTACCGCTCGGCCGCGCGCGCAGCCTCCAGATTGGAAAGGGCCGCTTCGGCGGCGGATCGAAGCGTGTCGACATTCAGAGCGATCGGCGACAAGGTGGCGACCTGGCTCTCGAGCTCGGCGAGCAATTGGGTGGCCGCGATCGCGTCTGGTATCGGTTCTCCCACGTCGTCGTTGGTCGAGAAGGGGTTGGCGGGGTCGAGCAGCAGAACCAGCAAATCTGCGGCGGAGGCCGTCGCCGGGGTGGCGTCGGTGCCGACGTTGGCAAACGCCAGCTCGGAAATGCGGTTGACCTGGATCTCGTCGTCGTCCGACAGACCGTCGAGGTCCGTATCGAGCCCTGAGGGTGCGGCGTCGAGCACTTGCTCCAGATCGCTAAACAGGCGCTCGGCCCATTCCAGCCGATCAGGGGCACTGACGATGGCGGCCAGGCGACCCCGCTGGCCGGCAATGGCCGTGTCGATCGTGGCCGGGGCGGCCTCGAGCTTGGCGAGTTCCGCGGCGACGCGGTTGTCGACCTCTCCGATTGCCTCGTCCTGGGAAATCTGGATGGACCGGAGATACTCGATGACGAAATCGAGTTGCTGATCGTTGAGCGGGCCGCCTGCCTCGACGCCCCAGGCCGGCATCGGGCTGCCGGGGCGGCCCCAGATGAGCCAGTAGCGCACCTCCTCCTCGTCGTATCGATACAGCACGTCGTTGAGGGCCGGGGCCGGCCAGGTGACACTGGCGCCGGTACGGGGATCGACATAGGTTGCGCCCCCGCCAACTCCTTCGGCACCGTGACAGGCGATGCAGCCAAAACCCTCTGGGTTGTCCGGAGTCTGCCTGAGGTAGATCGCCTCGCCGATGTGGATGGCTTCTTCCTCGAACATGTGCACGAAATCATCCTGGCGGCCCGACTCGGTGAGGAAGTACACCGGCAGTGCGATGGCAAGGAACGCCGAGGAGAACAGGGCGGTGACCAGCGTACGATTGAGCCGGGAGGTCTCCAGTTCCTCGTCGGTCAGGTAGGGGGCCAGGTTGGGCGGCACCTCGCGGCCGGGCCGGGGGCCGCGTCCGCTGTTCACGAGGTAGGCCAAGCCGCCCAGCAGGAACACGACCGCAATGATGACGGCGAAAGGTCCGAGGCTCACGGAGCGCTCACAGGCAGTTCGGCCCCTGTGGGTACGGCACGGTCTTGACCTTGGCCCGGGGGGTATCGCGCACGGCCCCGGTGTTGATGATCAACCGTCCCTCGACTGCTTCGAGCGTGAACCGGTCGAGATTGCGCGGAGCCGGGCCGGCCTCGTATTCACCCGCCGCGTTGTACTTGGATCCGTGACAGGGGCACTCGAAGCCCTGCGAGGAATTGCACCACGGCACCCGGCAACCCAGGTGCACGCACTTTTGCCACAGCCCGGTCAGCCCTTCGACGACCACATCGATACCTGCGAAGTCCGTTTCGTCGATCAACCCCTGGTTGAAGGGAACAACGTAGGTCTTGGCCTCGGCGACGTAGAAGGGCTCGATGGAGCCGTCGGGCTGGAAGATCGCCTCCTTGATGTCGGAGATGGCTCCGGCATCGATCTTGCCGCCGAAGCCGCCTCTGAGCCGCGGCCACAGGAACGCAAGCGAGGTGATCCCGAAGAATGCCAGGAAGGCTCCGAAGGAGACCCCTATGGCGCGGTTGAGGAATTGGCGGCGAGTTTCGCCGAATTGGGCGGGGGTCAGCTCGACGACGCGGGAGGAAGCCTCGGCCGGCTCGCCGACGGCTACGGCGGCGGCCTCCACCGGGCGGTCTGCTTCCCCCGGCACGGCCGCGCCCGAAGCGCCGAGCACGGGCCGCCGGACGCGGGCGCGTCTCGCCTCGCGATCGAGCGTGCCGATCGATGAAGATTCGCTTTCTCTTCGCCAGGCGAGGGCGAGTATGGCCACCGAGGAGAGGACGGCGACGATGGCAATTCCCAAGGCGGCTGCTTGTCCTGCGCTCATTCCAGCCAGTCCTTGAGGTCGTCGAAGAACACGCCGTCGCTCCAGGGGTAGGTGAAGTTGAAACCCGGCCCCCGGAAGAACGATCCGAGGATCACGAGCGTGGCGGCACCCATCAGGAAGAACGTGAACATCATGATGGCCAGCTTGCGGTCGGCGGGTCGCACCGACGGATTCCGATCGATGTAGGGGATCGCCATCAGGCCGACGAGGCCGATGAGCCCGGGAATGAGCACCCCGGCGATCATCGGATCGAAGTAGGAGAGCAACTCCTGGAGCCCGAGGAAATACCACGGGGCCTTAGAGGGATTCGGGGTGAGGTTGAAGTTGGCAGCCTCCAGCAGCGGCGCGTTGATGATGACCGAGATCACGATGAGTACGGCCGTCACCGCCAGCAGGGCGACGAACTCGATGGCAAGCAGGTGCGGCCACACGTTCACTTTGTCGGTCGGCTCTGCCTTGACCTGCTGGATGGCCTTCGCCTGGACGACGGTGAGGAGACGTTGGGTGCGAACCCCCTCGGGCGGCCCGCTCGGGGCCGGGGCAGGAACGGCAGCCGGCGCCGGGGCGGGGGCCGCGGCAGTCCCGTTGGTGCCCGTCGGGGCGAGCGCCGGGGGAGGGGGGCCGGCTCCGGGGTCGGGGAGGCCGGCCATCTCGGCGAGGACGCTTTCGACGGGGACTCCCTGTGCCTTGGCCTTGGCCTGGGCGGAGCGCATGAGGAGCTTTTCGGGCATGCCGGAGGCTGCGGCGGCCGCCTTGGCGTACTCCTCGGTCGACATGGCAGCAGCCACCGGTGCGGCGCCTGCGGTGGGGGCGGCGCCTGCTGCGGCCGGGGCGGGGGCGGCTCCCGGGTCGGGGAGGCCGGCCATCTCGGCGAGGACGCTTTCGACGGGGACTCCCTGTGCCTTGGCTTTGGCCTGGGCGGAGCGCATGATGAGCTTTTCGGGCATGCCGGAGGCTGCGGCGGCCGCCTTGGCGTACTCCTCGGTCGACATGGCAGCAGCCGCAGGTGCGGCGGCGGGGGCCGGAGCATCCTCGGCGGGCGTCGCCGGAGGCGGCGATGCCTCCGCCGGAGCCTCACCACGCCAGCGAGCGAGGATCTCCTCGACGGTCACGCCCTCGGCGCTCGCCCTCGCCTCGGCCGATCTGCGGAGCAGTGGATCTGGGATGTCAGCCATATGGATTCCTCGAGCCTAAAGGGGACCGGAGATGCCGCCATCCTTGCGAACCCGCCAGAAATGCACGGCCATGAAGATGACGATGATGAACGGCAGGAACAAGACGTGGAGCACGTAGAACCTGAGCAACGTCGCTCCCGAGATCTCGACGCCACCCAGTAGGGCGAAGGTCACCTGGTCACCGAACACCGGGGTGAAGCCGGCCATCGAGCCACCGACGGTCACGGCCCACAGCGCCAGCTGATCCCAGGGCAGCAAGTATCCGGTGAACGAGAGCAACAGCGTGAGCAGCAGGAGGATCACGCCGATGACCCAGTTGAACTCCCTGGGTGGCTTGTAGGCGCCGTGGTAGAAGACCCTGCTCATGTGGAGAAACACCGTGATGACCATGAAGTGGGCGCCCCAGCGGTGGAGGTTTCGAACCAGGCCGCCAAACGTCACGCTGGTCGACAACGCCTGGACGTCGGCGTAGGCCGCCTCGGCCGACGGGGTGTAATAGAACATCAGGAAGATGCCCGTCACGGTCAGCAGGATGAACAAGAAGAACGACAGGCCGCCGAGACACAGCGTGTAGGACAGTCGCACGCCGTGGCGTTTCACTTTCACCGGGTGGAGGTGATAGAGAACGTTGTTCATGATGACGTACGACCGGTTGCGCGGTGAGTCCGAGTATCCCGCTCGGAACGGCGACCCGGGCCTGAAGATACTCGCCCATGCCTCACTGTCGCGCAGCTTGGTTCCCACGCCGGACAGTCGCTCTTTCAGCCTGAGCCCGCCGTTGCCGTTCCCATTGCCGTTAGCCAAGATCGCCCTTTCTCACCATCGCACCCCGTACGCGTAGCCGTTCTTGAAATCCCGATCGCCGGTGTCGATCTCCCACGGTGCGGGCAGGCCGAGCTGGTCGGCCTGGTCGGCCAGCGAGCCGGCGAACTTGCCGAGCGTGATCACACCCGTCGGGCATCGATCGATACACAGGGCGCACCGGGTACATTCGTCCTCGTCGACGATGAACACCCCGAGGTTGCCGGCATCGGCGGCCGGGTCGGCGACGTTGACGGCCTCTTCGATGACGTCGACCGACAAGTAGTGGATGCATTTCCAGGGACAGATGTCCACGCAGCCCTCGCACAGGATGCACTCAGCCTGGTTGATGTGGAGGAACTGCTTGGGACGGACCGCCTCTTGAATGTAGGTGGGATCGACCACTGCCAGCTGATAGTCGTCCCGGAATGGCGGTGTCTCCCAGATCTCGCCGGCCATCAGGCGCTGCCTTTCCGCATCGGCCTGCCCCAGGTGGATATCTCGATGACCGGGGTGGCTTCGGCCCGCTTCTTGATCCACACCTGCGCCATGTAGATGCCGACGATCAGCACGATGAACGCATTGGTGTAATAGCCGGCGACCAGTGCGTCCTTGATGGTCAGCCAGCTGATCGAGATCTCGTTGTTCAGCACGAGCCAGCTCGGGATGGTGAAGGCCGTGCGGGATGTCCACTCGAGCGGCCCCTGTGCCAGGTTGAGCATCTCGGAGGGGATGATCCCAAAGTACAGGACGAGCTGGAACCAACCGAGCAGCGAGGCAACGGCCGCCCGCACCCAGGTGATGGGTTTCTCCCACAGCCAGCCGATAAAGACCCCCGCCACGATCAGCTGGCTGCCCCCGACGGCGACGAGCTGGCCGAGTGTGTATAGCTGCCAGCCGCGCGGTATCGACGGGAGCACCTCGTTGCCGAGCGCGTCTTCGGTGGGTAGGAACGTGAAGTGGGCGACGACGAGGCCTACCGCCACCATGCCGAGCCCGGCGACGATCCCGCCGATCCCGATGAGTTTGCGTCGTTGCTCAGTCAAGCCGTGTCCTAATCCTGCCGAGTCTTTCACGCCCGGTGATGCGGCGCCCACTTTACCGCGCCGGTGGTCGCCGGCTTCGTGATGAGCAGACTACGTCCCGATGGCCTCACCCGGGGACGACTCCCACCCGACCACCCGTTCGACCGCAATCTCGATGACCGGGCCTGCCGGGGAGCGGCTTCGATAGTGAACATACTTCTCCACCAGGGCCGCTCGTGCTGCCTCGAAGTCGACTCCCCGATCGATGATCGCGGCGGAGCCGTCGGCTCGCACCCACCAGAGCCGGCGCCACGTATCGTCGTACCCGTGCACCAGCAGTGATACCCGCGGGTCGGCCCGGATGTTCTCCAGCCGCTGCAGGCGGCCGGTCCGCTTCGGCTTGTGGTCGATGGCCGAGACGAGCCGATTGCCGAGCGAGGCAAATGTCACGGGCACCAGATGGGGGCCACCCTCGGGCCGAACGGTCGCCAGAACCGCAACCCGAGCCGCGGATAGCCGGGCCAATGCGTCCGCGTCGTCCATATCGGGACGCTAGCCGGAGCAAATGGGGCCGGCCCGGACGGCGGGGCTTGGATTTCGCAATCCCTTGGACGAGAATCGCCCGGCGAGGACGGCTCGATGTAACCTCGTGCGAAGCGTTCGGGAGTGAGGTTGACAACAGACACGGCAGTGCCAGAGAGCGACATCGGCGCCCGAGCCGATGCACTAGCCAAGATCCACTTCCGGGTCGCCGCACTATTCCTCGCCATCGGAGCGGCGGCAGGCCTCCTGCTCGCTATCGAGCTGAGTGCACCCGGGTTCCTCAATTCCGGACCGCTCAGCTACGGTCGCTTGCACCCGGTGTTCACCGGGGCGCTGCTGTTCGGATGGCTCACGATCGGGCTGATCGGCGCCATCTACTACTTGCTGCCGCGGCTCACCGGGGCGCCACTGCACGAAGAGCCGCTGGCACTGCTGTCGCTGGTCCTCATCGCCGCCGGCACAGTCATCGGCCTGGTGGCGGTAGCGCTGGGAGGCAACCAGGGCGTCCCGCTCTTCGAGTTTCCGTTCTACTCCGATATCGCCATCATCGCCGGCCTCACCGGGGTGACACGGGTTGTGACCCGGACGGCCGTCGCCCATCGGGAGCCGCACGTGTACGTGTCGGTGTGGTTC
Organism: Acidimicrobiia bacterium; assembly: GCA_041619515.1. Classification (GTDB taxonomy): domain Bacteria; phylum Actinomycetota; class Acidimicrobiia; order Spongiisociales; family SHLN01; genus SHLN01. The sequence continues at coordinate 7,952 of JBFKDW010000008.1, read as the reverse complement.
TTCGTGGCATCCGTGTGGTGGCTGCTCGTCTCCTACCTCGTTGGCTCCCTGGCCGGGTTTCGCGGCACGGATCTCGAGCTCGTCAACCGCTTCGCCGAGGCCGGAGTGCTTTTCCTCTGGGTGGTTCCGGCCGGTCTCGGCATCGCCTACTACATCATTCCCAAGCTGACCGATACGCCCCTGTTCAGCATGCGGCTGGCGGTTGTCAGCTTCTGGTCGGTGGCGGGGACCTTCGCCTGGGTGGGGGCACATACATTCACGTTCGGGCCGGGGCCGGATTGGCTCGAGACCATCACCGTTGTCTTTGCCATTGCCGTGCTCGTTCCCATCACTGCGGCGGTGGCCAACCTGCTGTTGTCGATCGATTGGGCGGCCGCCCGCCGTTCGACACCCGTCCGCCTTGCACTCGCCGGGACCTCGTTCTTCGCTTTGCTCGGATTGCAGATCCTGGCGCTGGCCTTCCGGTCCTCCAGCACCATCGTCCAGTTCACCACCTGGACGGAGGCAACCTTCGTGATCACAGTGCTCGGCGCCGGAAGCATGTGGCTGCTGGCGCTGCTCTCACATCTGCGGGGGGGTGGCGAGTCCGTGCTGCGGCTGGCGTTCCCGGGCGTGGCGGTCCTGGTCGCCACCCTCTGGCTCGGGGGGCTGCTCACCGGCTTCACCTGGTCGGCGGGGCCGGCCTCTCAGGACTTCGTCAACTACGGCGAAGGTTTCGTCAACACCACTGCTCAGCTGGCCGGCTTCGACACGGTCCGCTGGCTCGCCTGGGTCCTCGTGGCCGCCGGGCTGGTCTGGTTCGCCGTGAGGACGGCCGTGGGCGGTCGGTGGCACTTCTCTCCGATTGGATCCCCTTCCGGTGACGCTGCCGAGCCCGATGAGCTCGGAGTGCTCCCGCCCAACAAAGTCGCGGCAGCAGCGGTGCTCATCATCGGAGCCGCCTTCCTGACCACCGTGCTCATGCCGGTGCTGGACGCGTCCGATGAGGAGCCGAGCCTGCTGGCCGTTTCCTCCCGTGACTACGAGGCGTTCGCCGCCGGTACCGGTGCGCCCCAGGCAGCCGACCTCCTTGCCGAGCTCGGCCTCGACCTGCGCCTGGTCGCCGAGGGTCGGGACATCTACATCGCCGAGGGGTGTGTGTACTGCCACACCCAACAGGTCCGCGCCAACGTCACGGACGTCGGTCTCGGGGCCGTCACCAGTCGGCAGGACGTCACCCTTACCTCTCCTGCTCTGCTCGGTCGCATCCGCCTCGGGCCGGACCTGGCTCATGCCGGTCGGCGGGCGCCCACCGACGACGTCGACTGGGTGGCCGGCCATCTGGCGAACCCCCGCCTTGGTCGCGCGTGGTCCGCGATGCCCTCCTACGATTACCTGACAGACGACGAGCTCGATGCGCTCGCCCAGTACATCGTGAGCCTGCAGTAAATGGATTTCGAACAGCTTCTCTCAGCCGCCTCGGACGCACTATCGGCCCCTGCCGAGCTCGTCGGGCGTTCGGCGCGGGCTCGGGCAACTGCCGAAGGCGTCGCTCCCGAGCAGATCCTCGCCGGGTGGGCGGGTGTCGACGCCGGCTCGGTGAGTTCCGCCCCCCAGTCGGATGCCCCGGCGGCCCCGGCGGCACCGGCGACGCCGGCGGCGCCTGCCGCTGAGCCCGCCGCCACCCTCGACGTCGAAGTGGTGTCGCCGAGCACAGAGGCGGAGCCGGAGCCCGAGCCCGAGCCCGAGCCCGAGCCGGAGCCGGAGGAAGAGCCCGAGGAGGTACTCGTGGGCTCGGCAGGGATTCGCGAGCTGAGGCGCAAGTCACTGCCGCGCTGGCTGGCCGCCACCTTCATGGTGGTACCGCTCGTCGCCCTCTTCTATGCCGCCACCTTCGCCACCGGGCCCAGCTGCGGTCGCGGGGGTGCGCTGGCGGTCGATCCGGTGACGGGCGTGGCCGAGAATTGTGACGGGACCGAATTCGGCTCTCTCGGCGGCAACCCGCTCCGGCTGGGTGCGGCGCTCTACTCGGTAGACGCGTCCCCTGCCTGCCTGAGCTGTCATGGAGCAGACGGAGGCGGGGGCACGGGACCGGCGCTGGCCGGGGGCGCGGTGGTGGAGACGTTCCCATCCTGCGCCGATCACATCGCGTGGGTAGCGCTCGGTAGCAACCGTTGGCGCAACGAAGTCGGCGACACCTATGGGGCCCAGAACAAGCCGGTGGGAGGCGGCGGGGTCATGCAGTCCTATGAGGACGCAGGCCTCACGCCCGAGGAGATAGCCGCCGTCGTCATCTTCGAGCGCGTCACGCACGGCGGCCTCGACGCCGCCGAGGTAGAGGCAGACTGCCTCACCGTCGGCGAGGACACGACCGCCAGTCCCTAGTCCCGGTCTACTCCGTCCTGCCCGCGGGCTGTGCCACACATGAGCGCTCTTCCATTCGAAGCAGCCGCGCTCGGGGCCGCCTTCACCTGGGCGCTCGGGGGCCTCATTGCCGCCGCTCCCACCAAAGCGCTGGGAGGGCCCCGGTTCACGCGGTTGCGGATGTATTGGGTGGCGTTGGCGCTCGCTTCCATCGCCACTCTGTTTGGCGACTGGGCTTCGCTCGGGACCCGCGAGGTGCTGCTGCTCGGGTCCTCCGGCGTGGTTGGGCTGGCGCTCGGCGACGTCGCCCTGTTCTCGGCGTTCGCGATCGTCGGGCCGCGTCGCACCGGCATACTGTTCTCCCTCAACGCCCCGATGGCGGCCGTCGCCAGCGCGGTGCTGTTCGCCGAGCGCTTCTCGCCGTCGGCGCTGCTCGGTTCGGCGCTCGTCATGGTGGGTGTGACTCTCGCCGTCGGGTTTGGCACACGGCCCGGTCAGAACCATCACTGGGAAGAGATCCGGGGCCGCCTCTGGGTTGGCGTCGGCTTCGGCTTGCTGGGCGCCGCCGGCCAGGCCGGCGGGGTCCTGCTCGCCGATCCGGCATTTGAAACCGATATCGATCCATGGGCGGCGGCGGCGGTCCGGGCGATCGTGGGGCTGGGAGCGCTCATCGCTCTGCGGGGCTACTTCGAGCGTCGGGCCCGCATCCCGTATCCGGCTCGCATCGGCTGGAAGCTGTGGGGCATCATCCTCGTGTCGGGCACCCTGGCCATGGTCATCGGCAAGACGCTGGTTCTCGTTGCGCTCAGCACCGGCGAGCCGGGAATCGTCAGCATCCTCGTGTCGACGTCGCCGGTGATTCAGCTTCCGCTGATATGGATGTTCACCCGAGAGCGCCCCGCCGGCGGAGCCTGGGTGGGCGCCCTCCTCGCCTCGGCGGGCACCGCTCTGATCGTGACCTGAGCGGTTCGGAATGCTCTCGGACATACTGCGAGCCGGCGAATTGCCTCTCCGTCAGATGCACGTCGCCAACTAACCTCCGCAACCATGTCCCAGTCTCTCGATGTCGTCGTGGTCGGGGGTGGTCCCTCCGGGGCCAGCGCCGCCCACTGGCTGGCCAAGGCCGGTCACTCGGTCGCGCTGATCGAGAAGAAGACCTATCCGCGAGAGAAGACCTGCGGCGACGGGCTCACCCCGCGGGCGATTCACGAGCTCCAGCAGATGGGTTTCGATTTCGACGTCCCCGAGCTGCACAGAATCAACGGGCTCCGCTCCTACGGGGCCGGCTCGATGCTCGAGATGCGGTGGCCCGACCATCCGATCTACCCGCGGTGGGGCGCCATCATCCGCCGGGCCGACCTCGATGAGCAGGTGGCGATGCTGGCCGAGAAGCAGGGGGTGGTCATCCACGACGGAGCACTGGCTGCCCCGGTCATCGACGACGGCCGGCTGGCCGGTGTCGCCGTTTCGCGCAACGGTGACACCGAGATCATGACACCCCGCATGGTTGTGATCGCCGACGGGGCAGTGTCGCGTTTCGGTCGCCCGCTCGGTGTCGGCCGGGACCGCAAAGCCCCGTACGGTTTGGCGCTGCGGGCGTACTACTCGAGCCCATTCGCCGGCGACGACATGATGGAGAGCTTGCTCGATTTGAAAGACAGGGAAGGAAAGAACGTCCCCGGCTACGGATGGACCTTCCCTCTCGGTGACCGGACCGTCAACATCGGGGTGGGGCTGTTGTCCACCAGCAAACGGTGGAAGGGGGTCAACACGGGCCAGTTGCTCGATACCTACCTGCACAACCTTCCCGGCCACTGGCAGGTGGACTGGACGTCCCGGCTCACCGAACCGGTCGGGGGCAAGCTGTCGATGGCCATGTCGGGCGGGCCGATCGCCGGACCCAACTGGGTGCTGGTGGGAGACGCGCTGGGATCGACCAACCCGTTCACCGGGGAAGGCATCGCCTACGGGTACCAGACGGGGCGAATGGCTGCAGACACCGCCCACCGGGCGCTGGTGGCCGATGACTTGTCGATCCTGCGCAGGTTTCCCGAGGAGCTCGAAGCCGAGTTCGGCGACTACTACCGGGTCGGAAGGGTGTTCGTTCGGGCCATCGGAAATCCCTCCATCATGCGGGCGTTCATGACCGCCGGATTCAGGTCTCGTCCGCTGATGGAGTGGACATTCCGGGTCATGTCCAACCTGATGCCGCCGGGCGACAGGAACCTCACTCGCCAGGTCTACAACGCCATCGAGGCGGCAGTCCGGCTGGCACCGGCCGGCCTGGGATCAGACTGACCGTCCCGACGCCCGCCACAGCCGGTACCGCCCCCGGTTGGAACGTATCTAGCCCTACAGGAGCAGCCGTCCGCTTCCGATGACATTCTGAACGTTTTCGGCGGCATCACGGACGTGTCATGGCTGAGCAATCTAGATCGTGGGAGGGCAAGCCCGTACGGGCATATCTGATCCGAGTGGCCGCGTTCGTGCTGCCGCTGGCCTTCGCCATCCTGGTTGCCTGGCAGCTCACCCGCATGCTGCCGACGCCGGCTACGTGGCCGGGGATGATCTTCTGGTGGCTGCTGGTGATGGCCGCCTCGACGCTGGCCCTGAGAGTGGCCGATCGGTTTGCCAAGCGGCTGATGCCGCTGGCGGTCCTGATGAAGCTGTCCCTGGTCTTTCCCGACAAGGCTCCCAACCGCTTCGGTGTCTCGCTCAAGTCGGGCAACGCCCACTCGCTGGAAGAGCTCCTGGTCCGGGCCGAACGCGCCGGCAGGCACGACGACCTCACCGAGGCGGCCGAGACCATCCTTGCCCTGGCGGCAGCCCTCAACGCCCACGATCCCCGCACCCGTGGCCACGGCGATCGGGTGCGTGCCTATGCGGACATGCTGGGCGAGGAGATGGGGTACACCGAGGAGGAGCGCAACAAGCTCAAATGGGCCGCCATGCTGCACGACATCGGCAAGCTGCGAGTTCCTTCCGAGGTCATCAACTCGCCGGGGAAGCTGACCGACGAGGAATGGAAGATCATGCGCAAGCATCCCGACTGGGGGATGGAACTGGCGGGACCGCTGCTTCCCTGGCTGGGGGAGTTCGCGGCGGCCATCGGGCAGCACCACGAGCGATTCGACGGCAACGGTTATCCGAACGGCCTGGCCGGCGAGGAGATCGGCCTTGCCGCCAGAGTCACATCGGTGGCGGACACCTACGATGTCATGACCTCGGTTCGCTCGTACAAAGAAGCCCGTCCCGCCTCGGAGGCCCGCGAAGAGCTGGCCCGTTGCGCCGGAAGCCAGTTCGATCCCGTGGTGGTGCGGGCCTTCCTCAACATCTCGCTGGGCCGCCAGCGCTGGGTTGCGGGACCGCTCTCCTGGCTGGCACAGGTGCCGTTCTTCCAGAGCGCCCTCCAAGGAGCGACCACGCTGGCACAGAACGCAGCGGTGGCAGCTCAAACCGGCCTGGCCGCAACTGCCATCGGCGCTACGGCAGTGGTTGCCCCCGCCATCATCGATGCCCCCAGGCTCGAGGCTCGTGAGGCCCTGCCTGCGACCGTCGTATCCGCCAACGACGACGCACTCACCCTTCCTGAAGACGGGTCCGAAGCCGTGTTCCTGCTCGCCAACGACGATTTGGATGACGGGTCCGTGACCGTCGTCTCCGGCCCGTCCCACGGCACGGCGGTCCTGAGCCGCTTGGGAACCCTGACCTACACCCCCGATCCCGACTTCTCCGGCACCGACACCCTCACCTACCGGGCCTGCGGTCCCACCGGTCAGTGCGATACCGCCACCCTGACCATCCGGGTGACCCCCGTCAATGATCCCCCCAGCCTGGGGCCGGTCCCGGCGGTCCTGGACGAGGACTCGACGACGGTCATCAACGTCCTGGCGGCCGTGTTCGACATCGATGGAGATGCCGCCGCCGCCACCGTCTCTTTGGTCGGCGTGGCCGACCACGGGCTGGTCTTGTCGAACGGAAACGGCACCTTCACCTACACCCCACCGCCCAACTTCAACGGGACCGATCGCTTCCGGGTGCAGGTGTGCGACGAGGGCGGCGCCTGTGAGCTGCGCACACTCTCGGTTTCAGTCGCCCCCGTCAACGATGCCCCGGTCGTCACCGTCGTGGTGCCGGCCACCACGGAAGACACCCCGGCCACCATCTTCGTGGACGCTTCTGATGCCGACGGCGATGTGCTGACCATCACCATCGTGGCCGGACCGACCTCGGGCGCCGCCGTCGTGGAACTCGACGGTTCCGTCACCTATACGCCGGGTGCCGATTACAGCGGCCCCGAGTCCATCACGATCGATGTCTGCGACCCGACCACCTGCACGAGCAAGACGATCGTCTTCACAGTGGCGGCCGTGAACGACCCGCCCATCGTTCCCGGCCCCGGACCCCTGGTCACCGCTGAAGACACGATGATCTCGTTTGACCCCCTGGCCGGGGCATCCGATCCGGAAGGTGGAACGTTGACTCTTGACGGCTTCGATGCGGTCAGCGCCGGCGGTGGCGCCATCGTCGAGGGAAGCCTCGAATACACCCCGCCGGCTGATTTCGTCGGAACCGATTCGTTCACCTACACGGTGGCCGACCCCGAAGGTGCCACCACCACCGTCACCGTGACGGTCACCGTTTTCGGGTCGAACGATGATCCGGTTGGTGTCGGCGACAGCTACGTGACTGCCGAGGACACGCCTCTTCTCGTGATCGCCCCCGGCGTGCTCGCCAACGACACCGACGTCGACGGCGATTCGCTCGATAGTGCACTCGACTCTGCTCCGGCGAACGGGACGGTGACCCTGGCAGCCGATGGCTCCTTCACATATTCCCCCGCCTCCGACTTTTCAGGAACAGACAGTTTCACGTATTTCGTCGACGATGGATCCGGCGGCTCGGCAACGGCCGCCGTCTTCGTCGAAGTCATTCCCGTCAACGACGCGCCTCGTGCCTTCGACGACATCGAGAGCACCCTCGGCCCGGGTGTCGTCGTCGTGGCAGTCCTGGACAACGACGATGATGCCGACGGTGACTTCGACCCCGCCTCTGTCTCAGTCGTGGTCGCGCCTACGAAAGGCACTGCCACCGCCAACCCGGACGGCACGATCGGCTACACACCGACGGAAGGCGAAAGCGGCAGCGACAGCTTCGAGTATCAAATCTGTGACCTGTCTGCGCTGTGCGACACCGCCACCGTCACCATGGGACTCATGGGCCCAGACGCCGTCGACGACACCGGCACGGTCACGGAAGACGGCACCGTTGCGGTCGACGCCACCGCCAATGACACCGACCCGGATGGCAATCTCGATCCCACCTCTGCGACCGTCTTCACCCCGCCGACCGACGGCACCGCCGCCGCCAACGGTGACGGCACATTCGACTACACCGCCGATCCCGACTTCAACGGCACCGACACCTTCGAATACAAAGTCTGCGACCTGGTCGGCGCCTGCGATAGCGCCACGGTGACGATCACGGTGACGGCGGTCAATGATGCGCCGGTGGCGGTGGATGATTCCGGGGTTGGGTTCACGACCATGGAGGACACCCCGTTTACGACTGCCAACGTGGTTGCCAACGACACCGATGTCGAGGACGGC